>VBGU01000252.1 GCA_005881085.1 Chloroflexota bacterium
TCCACCTTCGTGGACTGGGCCTTCATCTCTTCGACGACGGCGGTGACGCCGCGCTCGAGACCCCGCTTCAGGAGCATCGGGTTCGCGCCCGCGGCGATGTTCTTCATGCCCTCGTGGACGATGGCCTGCGCGAGGACGACGGAGGTCGTGGTGCCGTCGCCCGCGATGTCGTTGGTCTTGGTCGCCGCTTCCTTGAGAAGCTGGGCGCCCATGTTCTCGAAGGGATCCTCGAGCTCGACCTCACGAGCGACTGTGACGCCGTCGTGCGTGACGGTCGGTGAGCCGAACTTCTTGTCGAGCGCGACGTTCCGGCCCTTCGGCCCGAGCGTCGTCCTCACGGCATTCGCCATCGTGTCGATGCCGTTCTTGAGCTTCTTGCGTGCTTCCTCAGTAAAGGCCAGCTGCTTTGCCATGCGTACCTCCCCTTAATCGGCGACGAGACCGAGGACGTCTTTCTCACTCAGAATGAGAAGCTCCTCGTCGTCGAGCTTGAATTCGGTTCCGGCGTACTTCTGGAACAAAACGCGGTCACCCTCTTTGAGATCCACCGGAATGCGCTGGCCGGTGTCGGGGTGGCGGTCGCCGGGTCCGACAGCAAGGACGCGGCCCTCCTGGGGCTTCTCCTTGGCGGTGTCCGGCAGGACGATCCCGCTCTTCGTGATTTCCTCACGCTCGAGGGCCTTGATCACTACGCGTGAGCCGAGCGGCTTGAGCTTCGTCTTCGCCTTGGGATTGGGCTTGGGCGCGGTTGCGACTGCCATGTGTCTCCCCTCCTTTTGGGTTGTTTCGGGCGCGGCGAATGGCCGCAGACCCACGGATTCGGATTAGCACTCGCCGGGCTTGACTGCTAATGACTCTAGAAGACTAGGAGAAAGGCTGTCAAGCCGGTGGGGGGTTCTGCCCCCCGGCCCCCGCGGCTTCCGCGACGCGTTGCTCGGCCACAACGCGATCTTTGCCGGCTCGCTTGGCCGCGTAAAGCATCGCGTCCGCGGCCTCGAGTACCTGCTCGGAGGTGCGGCCGGGCCGCCAGGCGGCGACCCCAGCGCTGACGGTGATCGCGATCTTGGGGTCGGCGCGTCCCTGGAGCTCGACCGCCTCGCGAACGCGCTCGGCCGCGATGCGCGACTCCTCGAGTCCCGACTGCGGCATGAGCACAAGGAACTCGTCGCCGCCGGTGCGCACGCCGACGTCGGACGCACGGAGCGTCTTGCGCATCGTATTGGCCAGGCCGCGAAGCGCGAGATCGCCCTGCTCGTGCCCGTAGGTGTCGTTGACGTTCTTCAGGCCGTCGACGTCCATCGCGACGACGCTGTAAGGCTGGCCATGCCGCACGGCGAGGGAGTGCATGAGCCGGAGCTGCTCGGCCAGGAAGTGGCGGTTGTGAAGGCCGGTGAGTCCGTCCGTCGTGGCCTGCCGCTGCGCGGTCTCGAGCACACGTCGGGTGGCGAGGCTGAGGGCGACGCGGTCGGCCGCGGCGCGCAGGACCGCGACGTCAAGGATCGAATCCCGGTCGGGTTCGAGGAAGAGGGCGCCGACGGTGTCGCCGCCGGCCACGAGCGGAACGCAGGAGTAGTGCGAACGGAAGGGCATGTAGGGGCAGACCACCGCATCGTCGGCGGACTTGACCTCGAAGAAACGGCCGCTCCGGATCGCGGGGCAGCTCGTCGGTCCGTTGACCACGGGGTGCGGACTCGCGCGCCCGGCGGTGCCGACGGGCTCGAGGATCGCGACCGACGGATCCGTGAACAGAACCGTCGCCGCGGGAAGATGGAAGCCCTGCTGGAGGCTTCGGGCGGCGGTCTGCGCGAGGCTCGCCTCGTCCGTCGTCAGTGCGAGTGCGTCGACCAGGTTGTCCATGCTCTCGAGAACTTTCATGCGCGCTTCGAGCCGGTCGCTCTGTCCGCGGACCTCCTCGAAGGCGAGGAACGAAGCGACGGCCGCCGCCGACGCGTCGGCGATGACCTCGGCGACACGGATCTCGTGAGCGGTCCACTCGCGCTTTTCGTGGCTGGAAACGGCAATGAGGCCGATCACATCGCTGCGATGCACGAGAGGCACAAAGAGCCCGGCCGCGAAGTGCTGATGCTCGCGCGTCCGGTCCGGGGCGGCCTTGTCGTCGCGCGCATCGTTGACGGCGACGGTCCGCTTTTCTCGGACCGCGCGTCGCCGCGGTGTGTCCTCGGGAAGCGTCGGATCCGCGTGGAACTCCAGGGTCACGCCGTCCGGCCCCACGGTGTATCCGTCGGCGAAGTCGGGCTTCGACGCGAAGAGGTACAGGCGGTCGATCGCGAGCGCGTTCTTCGCCGATTCGTAGACGACGCGCACGAGCTCGTGCAGCTCGCTCACGCGCGCGAGGCCGAGCGCGGTGTTGCGCGCCACGGAGAGCTCGGCGTTCTGTGTCGCGAGCTCCTCGGTCCGTTGGCGAAGCGTGAAGCGCGTCTCCTGGATCGTTCGCGAGATGAGCGCGGTCATCGCGATCACCGAGACGAGCGCGAACAGACGGATGACACCGACATCGATCTGCCCGCGCTCGCCACCGAAGAAGACCTCGGCGACGAGCGTCGCGACGTACGCCACGACGGCGATCGTGCCGGTGAAGAGCGTCCCCGAGATGCGCATCCCGAAGACCGTCGCCAGGATCGGGAGCACGTAATACGGGAAGTACCGCGAGTCGATCCCGCCGGTGAGTACGAGGAGGATCGCGGCGATGACCTGGGTGATCGCGGCGCCGACCGCGAAGCGGCTCTTGCCGAGCCAGTTGTCGGGAAACACGTGGAACCAGAGGGTCGCGAAGAGAAAGAGCAGAAGTGAGCTCGCCACGAGCCCGATCCGCGATGCCTGGTCCGTCGTCGGGAGCGCCGCCGTACCGAGCAAGGCGGCGCCGATGCCCCAGCTTGCGGCCTCGGACGCGATGCGTATGCGACGCTCGTAGGACGCCCGCGACCGCGGGTCACCAACCACCAATTCGCGCCCATGGTGCGGCAAGTCGGTTAGCCTGTCGCCCCCTGAGGAGACAACCGAGCCTGAAGTGCCACAGCCCGATAACGGGGGGCTCTAAACACCGAAACGGCCCCGGCTGGGCTTGGCACTGGACCGCAAGAAGCTAGAGGAGTTCAAGCCGTACTGATGCGTCCCTGGCGCACACTCGCACGCCGCACGCTCCTTTCGCGGCCGCCGTGGCTCGAGGTCGGCGACGAACGGGTCGCATTACCCGATGGGCGCGAGGTCGACGGCTTTCTCTGGATACGGACGCGGGATTTCGCCGCGATGGTCGCGATCACCGAGGGCAACGACGTGATCCTCGTGCGCTCATACAAGCACGGTCCACGAACGGTGTCGCTCGCCGTTCCCGCGGGGTACATCGAGCCCGCCGAGGAGCCGCTCGCCGCCGCGAAGCGCGAGCTCCGAGAGGAGACCGGCTATGCGTCAGACGAATGGGCTTCTCTCGGGAGCTACGTCGTGGACGGAAACTACGGCGTGGGGACGGAGCACATCTTCCTTGCGCGCGCCGCTCGCAAGGTGAGCGAGCCCGCGTCCGGCGACCTCGAGGAGATGGAGGTCGTGATCGTGCCGCTCGCCGAGATCAGCGAGTACGTGCGGCGAGGCGAGGTCGTGCAGCTTTCGTCTGTGGCCGCGCTCGCGATCGCCGAACAGACGCTGCGCTCGCGAGCTTCGGGAGCCGGCTGAGCAGAATCGTCAGAAACGCGCGGCGGTTCTCACGTCAACGCGGGG
>VBGU01000253.1:0-7662 GCA_005881085.1 Chloroflexota bacterium
CGCACGGTGATGTGCTGCCTTCCGACCGCGCGGTCATCGGTGCGCAGGACTACCTCGTTGCTGCCGATGGCGGCGCGTTCGCGCTTGAACGATGGAAGGTCCTTCCGCACCTCATCGTCGGCGACATGGACTCCCTCGGCGATGCCGGCGTGGAGCGGTTCGCGCGGCAGGGCATTCCGGTCGCGAAATTCTCGGCGGCCAAGGACGAATCCGATCTCGAGCTCGCCGTCGCGCAGGCGATCGAGGCGGGCGCAACGGAGATCGTGCTGCTCGGCGCTCTTGGCGGGGACCGCCTCGACCACGAGACGGCGAACCTTCTGCTTCTCGCCGATCCTGGCTACGACGGGGTCCGGCTCGAAGCGCGTCGCGGAGCGCTTCGGATACGTGCCGTTCGCGGAGAGGGATCGCTCTCGCTCGCCGGACCGCTCGGCGCCCTCGTGACCCTCCTGCCGGTGAACGGCAACGCCGACGGCGTCACCACGGAGGGGCTGCGCTACCCGCTGCGCAACGAGACGCTCCGCTTCGGCCGCGCGCGCGGCCTGAGCAATGAGGTCGCGTCGCTGCCTGCAAAGGTCTCGCTCGACAAAGGAACGTTGCTCGTTTTCGAAACACCACAAGGGAGTGCGACATGACCGATACAAGAACAAGACCAGACAACACCGCGACGGGGGCACCGCCATTCTTCGGCGCGCGCTTCTCGCTGTACCCGATGACCGACCGCTACGTCGCGGTCATCCTCGACGCCATCAAGGGTCTCCGCGACGCCGGCCTGGAGGTCGAGACCGACGACGTGAGCACGTTCATCGGCGGCGATCGCGACCGCGTCTTCGGCGAGCTCACGCGGGTCTTCGCCGCCGCCGCGCGAACGGGCGAGCACGTGGTCATGACGATCCTCCTGTCGCACGGCTGTCCCGGAGAGACGTACTGCGAATCGACCGGCGAGATCCGCGTGCCCGCTCAGACCACCGCGGGAAAAGCCCAGAGCGGCGTCGCCGTGAGCGCGCAGTGGTCGCTCTATCCGCTGGGCAGCAATGGCTACATGGACGTCATCTACCGCGAGATCGACCGCACCAAGCGGGCTGGCGTCTTCGCGAAGGGCGCGCACTTCGTCTCAGGACTTCGCGGCGACCTCACCGACGTCCTCGGCGCGATCCGCGCTTCGTTCGACGCCGCCTGCGCCGACGCCGGACACGTCGTCGCCCACGCGACCGTCTCGGCGAACTCTCCCACCGGGCGGTCTTCATGAATCGCTCATTCAGCGTCGCTCGGGGCGTCGCGCTGGCCGGCGCTCTCGTCGCGCTCGTCGCGTTCTTCCTGCCCTGGGTGACCTACGCGCAGCGCAGCTTCAGCGGCGCGGATCTCGCGACGACGCTCTCCCCTGCGCTCGCCGCGGTCAAGGGCGGTGGCATCAAGGGGCTCGACTTCGGGCTCTGGGCGGTCGCGCTGGCGGCGGCGGTCGCCGGGATGTTCATCCTTGTCTCGTGGGTTCGCGCAGCCGATCCGAACGAAGGCCGCTACCGCCTCTGGGCGGCGGCCGCGGCGATCACCGGTCTCGCTTTTGCGGTCCTGTTCCTCGCGAGCGGCCTCCTCGGCGGCACGCCGGACATCAATTTCGCGCCGGCGGCGATCCGGACGGACAACGCCGTGAAGGCAACGATCGCGAAGGCGATCGGCGCCGGTGACTTCGTGGGCATCGGCATCGGCGTGTACCTCGCGATCGCGGGCTTCGCGGTCGCGGCGATCGGCGCCATCCTCGCGCGTCCGGCGACCGACGAGCGCACCTGGCGCACGCAGGACTATGTGCTTCTCGCGGTGCTCGCCGTGGTGTTCGGCGCGATCTACTGGGCCTGGCTCGGTCCGTACCTCGGGATCGAGACAATACTTGCCGGCGTCAGCGCGCAGCTCGGACAGGAGCTGCTGTTCGGTCTCTGGTACGTGAGCGGCCTGCTCGGCGGCTACATCATTCGCCGGCCCGGAGCAGCGTTCCTCTCCGAGACGCTCGCCGCGTTCGCCGAGGTGCTCCTCGGCGCCCCCGCCGGTCCGGTGCTCATCGTCACCGGCTTCATGCAGGCGCTCGGACCTGAGCTCACGTTCGCGGCGACCGGTTATCGCCGCTGGGGCTGGGGCACGATGGCCGTCGCCGGTGCGGCGGCCGGAATCGTCGCGTTGCCGTGGAACTGGCTACGCCTCGGCTACTTCGCCCTCGACCCCGGGGTGATGCTCGGGCTCTTCGTCACCCGCGTCATCGCCGGCACGCTCGCGGGTCTCGCCGCGAAGGCCATCGGCGACCTCGTCGCAGCGACGGGATCGCTCAACTACTTCGCGCTCGGCCGGGAGCGAGTGCGGGAAGTCTGAGCATGTTCGCGCGGGCCCAGTCGCTTACCGTCCGGCACATCGGACGGAAACGACCGGCGCTCCACGATCTCGACTTCGAATGGGAAGAGGGCGAGCGCCTGCTCTTGCTCGGTCCGAGCGGCGCGGGGAAGAGCACGCTCGCGCTCTGCCTCGACGGCCTGATCCCACACGCGCTCGACGCGCACTGGGAGAGCGGCGCCCTGACGGTCGGCGGCCGCGATACGCGTAGCGCGAAGCTCGCGGAGCTCACGCGGGACGTCGGCGTGCTCTTCCAGGATCCCGAGACGCAGCTCGTGATGCTCGAGACCGACGACGAGATCGCCTTCGGGCTCGAGAACCTCGGCCTCCCGCGCGACGAGATGGTCGAGCGCGTCGCGGAGGCTCGCGCGTCCACCGGCCTTGGCCCCGCGACGCCGCGACGGCTGGACGCCCTCTCCGGCGGTACGAAGCAGCGCGTCGCACTCGCCTCGCTGCTCGCCATGCGCCCGCGAGCACTCGTGCTCGACGAGCCGACGGCGAATCTCGATCCGATCGGCGCACGCGAGGTCGTCACCGCGTTCGCCGCGCTCGCCATGCGGCGCGAGCGTTCGTTCCTGGTGGTCGAGCACCGCCTCGACCCACTCCTTCGATTCATCGACCGCGTTGCGGTGCTCGGCGAAGAGGGCCGCCTCGCGTTCGCGGGCGATCCCGAGGCGATCTTCATGGGACGCGCCGGCGAGCTCGACCGACTCGGGATCTGGCAGCCGGAGCTCGCAGAGCTCGCACGACTCCTGGGCGCGGAGCGGATGCCGCGCGACGTCGGCGAGGCCGCGGCCCTGCTCATCGACCGCTGGCCGCGCGGCGCTTCGGTCCAGCGCGAGGACCGCGTGTTCGGACCGATCACCGTCGCCGCACGCGGCCTCGTCCATCGTTACCGCGGGGACGACCGCGACGCGGTGACCGGCGCGTCGCTCGATCTGCACGAAGGCGAGATCTCCGCGATCGTCGGCGCCAACGGCGCCGGGAAGAGCACGCTTGGCCTGCTCCTCGCCGGAGTTCTGCGTCCATCTCGCGGCACGGTCGATGTGAGCGGCGACGTCGCCTATGTCTTTCAGTACCCCGAACGCGGCTTCCTCGCGACGACCGTTCGCGATGAGTTGCGCTACGCGGCGACGATCGGCCGACGGATCGCGCGCGATCCGGATGCCCTCCTGGAGCGGTTCGGCCTCGCGCGTCTCGCGGGAGCGAATCCGCACTCGCTCTCGCATGGCGAGAAGCGACGCCTGTCCGTCGCGAGCGCCCTCGTCACGAGTCCGAGCGTGCTGATCCTCGATGAGCCGACGTTCGGGCAGGACCTGCGGAACACGCGCGAGCTCGTCACGATCCTGCGCGAGGAGCGCGACCGCGGGACGACCGTCGTCCTCATCACCCACGATCTCTCGCTCGTCGCCGAGCTCGCCGACCGCGCCGTCGCGATGGCGGACGGTGCGATCGGATTCGCTGGACCAGTCGATGAGCTCTTCCAACGTTCCGATCTTGCGCGCTTCGGCCTGGCACTTCCGCCGGCGGCGGATGCGTTCGCGCGTGCGCGAGAGCGCGACCCCGGAGTCCCGCCGCTGACCGGACTCGACGCGGCGCGCACCGCGCTCGCCGCGCGAGAGGCGGTGCGGGCATGACCTTCCTCGCCCGGCGCGATCCGACCGTGAAGCTCGCCGCGGTCCTCGGGATCTCGCTCCTGCTGATCTTCATCGTCGATCCGATCACGCCGGCCCTGTTCCTCGTGATCGCGATCGCCGCGGCGCTCGCCGGCGGAGCACGGCCGACGACGATCGCGCGCGCGCTCGTGCCACTCACGATGCTCGGCATGGGCTTCGTGTGGAGCAATGCCGTGTTCGCCGCCACACAAGGACCAGCGACGTGGACGATCGGCCCCGTCCACGCGAGCGAATCAGGTCTGCGCTTCGGCCTCGCGATCGCGATTCGCGGTATCGCCATCGGGATTCTCTCGCTAACGTTCGTGTGGACGACCGACCCGACCGATCTCGTTGTCAGCCTGATCCGGCACACGCGTCTGCCGTTCCGCATCGGCTATCCCCTGCTCGCGGGTTATCGCTTCCTGCCGTTTTTCACCGACGAGTACGCGCAGGTGCGGCTCGCCCGACGGGTACGCGGCGCGCTTCCCCGCGGCCTGCTCGGCCGCGGTCGCGAGGCGGTGAGCGAGCTCGTGACGCTGCTGTCCGACGCGACGCGGCGCGCCACGCGGATCGCGATCGCGATGGACGCACGCGGCTTCGCGGCCGCGACGGAACGGACGTATTACCGCGAGGCCCGACTCGCGTGGGGTGATGCGGTCTTCGTCATTGGCGCTGTCATCATGACCACGGGACTGCTGGTGCTGTCGGCGTGGGTCGGCGCGCTCCGCACGGTACTGGGATGAGGGCACTCCTATTAATAGGAGTGCCGCCCGAAGGCTTCCTCGTGCGCCAGTGGTCCCGATTGCTCCTATCCCGACAGCCCGCGGAGGGCGGCCATCGGTAGCGTTCCCCCGATGCCGCGCCTGCCTCAGCTCTGCGGAGTCCTTCTCGTTTCAGCCGCAGGGCTGCTGTTCCAGTTTGCCCAGACTCGTCTGTTCAGCGCAACGCTCGGTTACCACCTCAGTTTCCTGGTCGTGAGCGGCGCGCTGATGGGCGTTGCGATCGGCGCGACCGCCGCCGCGGTCCTTGACCGAGCCCACCGGCCGATCGGCACGACCAAACTCGCGATCGCGGCGTCCTTCAGCGTGCTTGCCGCGCTCGTGGTGGAAACACAAATCGACCCACTGGTCGTAGGAACGTTCGCCACGACCGCCATCGCCTACCTCCTCGGAGTTCCTCCGGTACTGCTCGCGAGCTGGATCATCGTCAGATCGCTGCGGCAGGCCCCAGCCGCAAGCGGGACGATCTACGCATTCGACCTCGCGGGGGCCGCCATCGGCGGATTGGTCGGATACCTCTCGATCGGAAGCCTCGGAGACCAGGCCCTGTACGGACTCGCGAGCGCACTCTGTCTTGTCGCTGCGATCGCGTTCGCCCCGCCCCCGACATTCCGCCTGGGGTTGCGCCGAGTCGCGACCATCGCGGCCGCGATAAGTCTTGTCATGATCCTCACCCTCTGGGGTGAGCTGCTGGCGCCGCCGCGGCCGGGGCCGCTCAAGTCGAACGATCTCGCGGACGGCATGACCCGCGACATCGCACGCTGGGATCCGCTCGCGCGCGTCGACGTGATGCGCCGCGGCTCGGACGGCAGTCCGGAGCACTACGCGTTCCTCATCGATGGCAGCTATCCGGCGGACGCCCGCCCAGCGTCGCTCGCGATGGAGCTGGATCTGGGCGCACTCACACCGATCATCGAGACGAGCTCGCCCAGTGACCTCGCCGTGCTCGACGCCAGCATCCTCGGCGCGCCCTACGAGATCACGCCCCGCCCAAACGTCCTGGTGATCGGCCCCGGTGGGGGCATCGACGTGATGACAGCGCTGCGACATGGCGCGCAGTCGGTCACGGCCGTCGAGGTCAACCGCGCTGTCGTTGACCTGATGCGCGGGCGCTATGCCGAATACAGCGGCGAGGTGTACTTCGATCCGCGCGTGCACCTGGTCGAGGACGAAGCGCGCAGCTTCGTGCGTCGCTCTGCCGATCACTACGACCTTGTCGTCATGACGGTCGTCGATAGCTTCGCGGCGCTTTCGAGCGGAGCCTACGCGCTCACCGAGAGCTACCTCTACACGGAACAGGCGATGGCTGATTACCTCGATCATCTCGCCTCAGGGGGCACGCTGGCCGTCGGCCGCTGGTATCGCGATCCGCCGACTGAGATCGTCCGCACGTTCAGGATCGCGGTCGCCGGGCTGACCGCCCTGGGAAAGAGCGACCCGCAGAGTCACATCGCGGTCTTGCGCTACCGGAACTTCGGCCTTCTTCTCATCGGCGACCGCGCGTACGGCGCCGCCGACGTCGAGCGCTTGCGGGATTTCGCGGCGCGGCACGGCTTCGAGCTCGCGTACGACCCGCTCCATCCCGGCGGACCTTTCACGTCCTCGGCCGAGGAGTCGCCCGCGACGGACGATCGTCCGTTCTTCTTCGATACCGTTCCTCTGAGCGCCGTGCTCAGCGGTCGCGCCGATCTCCCGTACGGCTACGGCATCCTCTTTTCCGCGCTCCTTCTCGCTCTCGCCCTCGGGATCGGCTTTGCCGTCCTGCCGCTCTACGCCGAAGCTCGCCAAGCCGGCCGTCGCCGGGTACCGCCCGGCACGCTCACGTCGATCGCGATCGGGCTGGGCTTCATCGCGACGGAGCTCGTCCTCTTGCAGCGGCTCACGATGTATCTCGGACAGCCGAGTCTTGCGCTCGCCGTGGGCATCGCGGCACTGCTCGGTGGTGCGGCATGCGGCAGCGCCGTCTCCTCACGGGTCCGCGGCGGCGCACGCCTGCCGGCCATTCTCAGTGCGATCGGCCTGCTGCTGACTCTGGCGCTCCTGCCGATGGTCACCGACGCGACGCTCGCGGCGCCGCTCGCGATCCGCGTCGCCGTTGCGCTCGGCGCGGCGGGGCTGGTCGGCCTGCCGCTCGGTTCGGTCTTTCCGAACGTTGTATCGGAGGTCGGCGCAAAAGACGTCAGGCTCGTGAACTGGGTCTGGGCCGTCAACGGCACCGCGTCAGTTGTGGGTGCGATCCTTGCCGCCGCTCTCGCCCTTGCTGTCGGGTTCACCGGGCTCGGGGTCGCGGCCGTGATCTGCTACGGGCTTGCTGCGCTCTCGACGGCTGACTTCAGGCGCTTTCAAGTTCGCGACGATGCCCTCGCGGAGGTACCCGCCTCCACGGGCTAAGAGTTCAGAGCGACGGGCGGCAGCGGGAGTGTCGGTCTCTACTTACGTCGCGCGGTCGAAGCCACTTCCTGCAAGGACTCGCGCAGCTTCGAGAAGTTGTCGGCGCTGATGGCGATGCGGTTCTGCGTGATCGAGTACGTCGGCCCCACGTTCAGCTCGTTGTCGGCGAGCCGACGAAGGATTTGCGCGAGGAAGCCGGGCCGGTCCTCGGCATCGATGATCGCGACGTCACGCTCTTCCTGGACCTTGAACCCGGCTGTCTCGAGTGCCTTGCGCGTGGTCGCCGGGTCCGACGTAACGACGCGGAAGGTGCCCTTTCCGTCCTTGCCTGACGGCACGGCGCAGTAGCCCTCGATGTTGATGCCCGCCTTGGCGATCGCGTCGGTCGCCTTCGCGAGCGTGCCCGGCCGGTCGTCCAGCGTCAATACGAATTCCTTGGTTTGCTCCATGAATTCCTCCTTGAA
>VBGU01000253.1:7840-8257 GCA_005881085.1 Chloroflexota bacterium
TTGTGCTATTCCACTAGGGTTATAGTGAAACTTTCTGAGCGGAGCATTGCGTTCCACCTGGACGCGCGGTCGGGTATACCGACCTATCTGCAGCTCGTCCAGCAAGTCAAGCATGCCGTCCGCTACGCGATGCTCCGGCCGGGCGACCGCCTTCCGACGGCGCGCGAGGTCGTCGAAGAGCTCGCGATCAACCCCAACACCGTGCTGAAGGCGTATCGCGAGCTCGAGAGCGAGGGCTTCGTCCACAGCCGGCCAGGAGCGGGCACGTTCGTGTCGAAGAGCGCCCCGGCTCCGCTCGCGCGCTCGGTGCACGCGCCTCTTCGCCGAAGCCTCGACCGCTGGCTCACCCACGCCCATGCCGCACGACTCGATCGCGAGAGCGTGATCGCGCTGTTCACGCTCGCGCTCCAGGACGCG
>VBGU01000235.1 GCA_005881085.1 Chloroflexota bacterium
TCTTTCTCCAGGCCTCCGCCGATGAGGACGATGTACAGCTCGACGATGACGAGGAACGCGACGCAGCCAAGCCAGACGCGAACCGAATTGCCGAATGCCCCGCTGCCTTCGACCGGTGTAGCGGCAGGCGCAACCATGCGGGCGGGAGTCTAGAGCCACGTTTCCAGCGCGACATCAGCGACGCAGTAGCTGGTGTCCCGGAGCTATTCGACCCCCTGAGCTCTTCCTTGAAAGAGATGAGGTCGAGAGAAGCGTATGGGAACGACGCGCTAGAACGAGAGCGTGAGGTTCCGGTACTCGTCCATGCGAACGCTCTGCCCGGGGCGCACCAGCATGGTCGTGTCCGGCGCCTCGATCACGGCCGGGCCCGCGATCCGCTGACCGGGCTTTAGCGCGTCGCGGTCGTAGACCGGCGTCTCGTGGAAACCCTTCGTTTCGCGGAAGTAGACGGCGCGCATCGGGCGCGTCGCGGTCGCGTCGCCGCTCCCCATCGTCTCGCGCGCGAGCCGCAGCGGCTGACCCTTCGCCGCGACGCGCACCTCGAAGCTCATCGCCTCGATCGGCGCGTTCTTGTTCGTCGTTCCCTTTCCATAGCGCGCCTCGTAGCGCTCGTGGAAGCGGTCCGCCATCGCGACCGCGGACGCGTCGGTGAACGCGCCGGCCGGCACGGGCACGCTCACGTCGTGGACCTGTCCCTTGTACTTCATGTCCGCGGCGCGCAGGGTCGAGAGGTCACCGCCGCCGTTCGTGACGGCGCCCGCGCGGCGGAGCTGTTCGACCGCGTCACGCTCGAGCCGCGTGAAGACCTCGCTCACCGCCGCGGCCCTGAACGGACCGACCATCGGGGAGGAGACCTTGTTCACGACGAGCATCTCCGACGTCGCGATCGCGAGCGCGGAGAACTCCGACGCATAAGACGGCACGATCACGGCCTTGACGCCGACATCACGGGCGTAGGCACCGACGTGGAGCGGGCCGGCGCCGCCGATCGCGAAGAGCGCGAAGTTCCGCGGGTCCAGCCCTCGGCCGATGGTCACGCGGCGGACGAGGTCGGCCATGCGGGCATCGAGGATGTCGATGATCCCGATCGCCGCCTCTTCGAGACCGAGGGACAGCGGCTCGGCGATCCGCTCGCGGATGGCCTTCTCCGCGAGGCGCCGGTCGAGCTTCCACGTTCCGCCGAGGAAGTAATCCGGGTCGATGCGGCCGAGGACGACGTTCGCGTCCGTCACGGTCGGGTCGGTGCCCCCACGCCCGTACGACGCGGGCCCGGGCTCGGCGCCCGCGCTCTGTGGACCGACCTTCAGGAAGCCAGCGCGGTCGATCCACGCGATGCTGCCGCCGCCGCTGCCGATGGAGACGACATCGATCATCGGGAAGCTGAGGTGGTACTTGTCGAACAGCGGCTCGCGCGCGTACTCCGGCTGCCCATCGACAACGAGCCCGACGTCGAAGCTCGTCCCGCCGACGTCGGTCGTGAGCACGTTCGCGTGACCGAGCACTTGCCCGAGGTTTCGCGCGCCGATCACGCCGCCCGCCGGACCGGACGCCAGGAGATACGCGGCGCGCTTCCGCGCGTCGTCGGCCGGCGCCACGCCGCCGTTCGACAGCATGACCATGAGTTGGTGTTTGAACCCAGCCTTGCGGAGGCGGTCCGCGAGCGCCGCGATGTAGCCGTCCACCTTCTTCGTGAGATAGGCGTTGACGACCGTGGACGCCGTCCGCTCGTACTCGCCGAGGACCGGGGCGATCTCGCTTGAGATGCTGATGGCGACGTTCGGGTGCTGCGCGAGGATGAGCTCGCGCACGCGCTGCTCGTGCGCGGGCCGCATGTAGGACCACAGCAGCGAGACCCCGATCGCGTCGCAGCCCACCTCGACGAGCTCGCGTGACACACGCCGCACCTCGTCGTCGCTCAGCGCGACGACGACGGCGCCCTTGTGGTCGACGCGCTCGTTGATGCCTCGGATGAGCTTGCGCGGGACGATCCCGGGAATCGCCTTGTCGTGCAGGAGGAAGTCATGGATCTGATCCTCGTCGAGGCCGGCGATCTTCTGCTTGATCCGGCCCATGAAGAGCGCGTCCTCGTGGCCGCGCGTCGTGATGAGCCCGGTGACCGCGCCGGTGTGCGTGAGGAGCGCGTTCGTCGCGACCGTCGTGCCGTGGCCGAAGCGCGTCGTCTGCCCGAGGAGCTGCTCGACGGTCATGCCCAGGTCCTTCGCGGCGCGCGCGACGCTGTCCATGACGCCGATCGAGAAGTCCTGCGGCGTCGACGCGGCTTTCGCCGCGGTGACCGTCCCGCGATCGTCGACGACGATGCAGTCGGTGAAAGTGCCGCCGGTGTCGACGCCGATCCGGTATGTGGACGTGGTCACGGGAGAGCGATCTCGACGTCGTGGAGGATCGGCTCGTCCTTGAGACAGACCTCCGTCTCGAGCCGCCGCAGGCACCCGGGGCAATAGAACTGGCGGAAGACGAACCGCTGGGCGACGTCGAACTCGTTCACATGAGGACCGGCTTCCTTCACGAGCCCTTCTTCCATGAGCGTGCCCGTCTTGAAGTTGGCCGTCGCGTCGGAGAGGATCTGGCCGCAGACGCACTGCACGACCGCCGAGCCGCCCTCCCGCACGACATGGAGGAACTCGTTGATCGCGATCGCGCCTGCCGCGGCGGGCTTGCGCTTCGCCTTGGCGGCCACCGCCCCGCCGACCGGACGGGAGCGCTCGCGGCGCCGTTCGCGGATCGCGTGACGCGCGCGTTCGGTCTCCTGAACAGACACCGCGTCCTTCTTCGGGTCGATCGCCACGCCGTACATCGAACGGGCGGCTTCCACAGACACGACGCCGCTGCGCACGTCCTCGAGCACGCGCGAGGGATCGCGATCGAGGGGATCCCCGTATCCCCCACCCGACTGCGTGCGTACCTGGAAGACGTCGTCGTGGTCGAGATACGACACCGAGATCACCTTCTGGATGTCCCACTCGCCCGAGAGGTCCTCGAGCCGCTCGGGTATCTCGCCTCCCGACAGGCGCTTCCGCACGTCGGTCTTGCGCTTGATGATGAATTGGTTCGTCTGGCTCGGGCCGCCCCCGGCGATGCCCGCGGACTCCGGCCACTCCGAGCCCGAGGTGTGCATGTTCTTCGTCGGGATCCGCTCGGTGTCGTGGACGATGTACGAGAGGGTGCAGCCCGCGCCGCCGCGGAACATGCCGCCGCCACCCGAGTCGGCCTGGTGCCGCCGGAAGAGGTAGAGGATCGGGTACTGGAACTCGTAGGCCTCGGCGTTCGGCGCGACCTCGTAGATCGACCCGACGTAGCCGCCGGTGTCGACGCCGTCCTTGCGCGCGCGCGCGCCGCCACCACCGAAGTAGGTGTCGAGCACCGTCGCGCCGAAGGGTTGACCGCGCTGGTCCGTGCCGAACAGCTCCTCGGTCGTGAGGCTCCCCACCCAGTTCGCCATCGCGTGCTCGCGGTGTTCGTCCGACGCAGCGAGGAGCTTCCCCAGTGAGTTGTCGGCGAGGTTGATGACCGACTGTGTCGCACTCGTCGTCGCCTTCGACACGCCGCCCGGCCACGCGACGTGCACGATCGTGCCCGGATCGGACTCGACCGTGATCGCGCGCGCCACGCCCGCGGGCACCCACGGCATGTCCCAGCAGAGATAGGTCATGACGCAGCAGATGACGTCGGACACCGTGGCGTGGATGGGGTTGTTGATGACCGCCGGCGCCTGCGGCGACGACCCGCGGAAGTCGAAGGTGAGCGTGTCGTCGCGCTTGGTCATCGCGCAGACCGCGGTGTAGATCTTGTCGTCGTACTCGAGGTACGAGCGGTGCCGCCACGTGCCGTCGGGCAGCTCGCGCAGACGCTGGCGCATGCGCTGCTCGCTGTAGTCGAGCATGTCCTGCATCACGGCCTTCACCGTCGGGGCGCCGTACTGACGGCAGAGCTCCTGGACGCGCTGCTTCGCGACGTTGTTCGCCGCGATCATCGCGGTGAGGTCGAGGCGCACGATCTCGGCGACGCGCGACATGCGCAGGTAGAGGCGCACCAGATCGCTGCGCAACACGCCGCCCTCGACGATCTTGAACGGCGGGAAGAGCGGTTGCTCGCCGTAGATGTCCTTCGCGCCGACCTGCACCTGGCCGGGCACGGGGCCGCCGATGTCGATCTGGTGGATCGTCGACCCGACCCAACCGATGAGCTCGCCCTCGTGGTGGATCGCGCCGAGCACCACGACGTCCATCTGGTGCTGCGCGCCGGCGAAGGGGTCGTTGCACAGGAACATGTCGTCCGGCCGGATGCCGGGGTT
>VBGU01000236.1 GCA_005881085.1 Chloroflexota bacterium
GGCGACTTTTGCCGCGAGCGACCGCGCGCGGTCGGCCTCAGCCGCGTCGGGCTCGCGCAGGCCGAACCACGCGCGCTCGTAGAGCGCGACGAGATCGCGGAGGGCGTCCGCGTTCGGGATGGCGGCGGCACGGAGGAGCAGCTCGTGATTTGTGAGCGCTGGGTCATAGCGGATGAGCTCGCGCGCCGCGAGTGACTGGAGCACGTAGAGGTACAGCTCGTGGATGGCCTCGCGCGCACGTCCGCCCGCGAGCGCGGCCTCGGCGGCGCGTCGATGCGCGGCGGGGTCCTCGGCGCGGGCGAGCGCGCGGTCCGGCAATAGCACCTCGCGACGAACACGCTCGCGGACCCCGCGTCCCAGGATCGCGACGATGAGGAGCACCAACCCGACTCCGAACGCGGCGACGAGCCAGAAAAGGAAGCGCAAATCGGGAATTCCTCCGCTGAGGCCGCTGAAGAACGCGGCGAGCCGTGACGAGATCCAGTCAAAGAGCGCGGCGACCCCCGAGAGCGACGTTCCAGCGTCGCCGCCGTTTCCGACCAACTCGCGGAGTCGGGCGTCGGCGGTCGCGGGGTCGATGCTCCTATCGATCGCGCGATCGGCCGTGGCGACGTACGCATCCAGGATGGCCAGGGCGCCGTTGGCGCCGTTCGGTCCCGCGAGCAGATCAGCGATGGGCCCGTCGTCGGCCGGCACGGTGTCGCCATGGCTCTGTATCGCGGTCGTCTGCCGGAGGAGCGCCGTGGCTTGCGCGAGCATGCGCTCGCGATCGGCGGTCCCGGCCGCGCGCGATCGATCCACGAGACCGCGCACCTGCAGAAGCCGCGAGCGATACGCCTCGAGCGCGAGCGTGTCCGCGGACGCGCCGGACGGGAAGGCAATCCAGAGAACCAGAGCGAGTACGAGAGCGCGTCTCAGGACTGCGGCAAGGCCTCCGCGGCGAGCTGGAGGTCGAACGCCTCTTTGCGGACTCGTAGGTCGTAGTAGAGCACGGTGAACGCGATCCATTCGACCGGAGCCCAGATGATCGTCGAGGCGAGGTTGACGATGCTCTGGACGATGCTGGTGACGCCGAGCTGCCCGGGCGTGCCGCCCTGGGCCCCCGCCGCTACGAGCCCGCCAAAGAGGGCGCCGATGAGCAGCGACAGGACGAGGTTGAGGATGACAAGAAGGACCTGGATGCCAAGGATCCGCCAGCGGTTCCCGCCGGAGAGACCCCACGCTCGGCCGAGCGCGGCGATGGGCCCCATCTTCTCGACCACGACGATCACCGGCGCGACGAGCCAGGAGCATCCGAGGTACGCGGTCGCGACGATCGCGGCGAGGATGGCGAGGAAGAACGCGAGGCCCTGGTTCGTGATCGCGGCGACGATGAGCAGCACGGCCCAGACACCAACGATCGCGAGGAAAACGAGAACGCCGGCGATGAAGAGCCGTCCGGACGCGGAGAGCCCGGCTCGGAACGATTCGCCGATGGCGACGTCCTTCGCGAGGTAGCGCCGCGAGGCCGCATGCACGAGCGACGCGCTCTGCGCGGAGATCGCGATGATCGCGACCACGATCGCGACAAGGACGAAGCCGATGATGCCGACGGCCGCACCTGCGATCTGCTCGGGGCTTGGAGTCGTGGCCTGTCTCGCGAACGCCGCGAGGGCACCCGCGAAGATCGCGACCGCGAGCACGACGAACACGAGGACGAGCAGGAGGTACCAGATCGCGGAGAGGCCGATGAAGACAAGCGGCTTTGCTCGGTAGACGGTGAACGTCCGGTCGAGGACGTCGCCGACGCCGAGGGGACGCAGCTGGGGTGCCTGCACCGCTTGCATGAGCGCCCATCCTACCGACGAGGTCCAAATGGCTTGTGTGCTAGGCCGCAGACTCCGAGAGCCCGATTCGTCGCTGCAGCCGCGCCAGTGGCCCTGGCGCCCACCAGTTGAGGTCGCCGAGGAGACGCATCGTGGCGGGCACGACCAGAGCGCGCACGAGCGTCGCATCGATGGCCACGGCGAGGGCCATTCCCAGCCCGATCGCCTTGATAAGCACGATGTCGGCGAGCGCGAACGCCGCGAAGACGCCGACCATGATCGCCGCCGCGCCGGTGATAAGGCGACCGCTCTTCTCGAGGCCCATGGCTACGGCGCTCGTGTTGTCGCGCGTCCGGAGGTATTCCTCCTGCATCCGCGAGAGCAGCAGCACCTCGTAGTCCATCGAGAGACCGAACACGGTGCAGAACATGATCACCGGCAGCGTCGGGTCGATCGAACCGGGTGTGAATCCGAGCTGCGCCGCCAGGTGGCCGTCCTGGAAGATCCACACGATCGCGCCGAACGACGCGGAGATCGAGAGCAGGTTCATGACGACGGCCTTGAGCGGCAGGATCACCGACCCGAGGAGGAGGAACAGCACGAGCATCGTCGCGGCCACGATGTACGCGAGCGCGGCGGGGGTGTGGCCAGCGATGAAGTCGACGGTGTCGAGATCGATCGCCGTGAATCCGGTGACCGCGATCGCGGCGTCGGGAGGCGCGGCGAGCGTGCGGATCGAGCGGACCAGCTGCCGGGACTCGTCGCTGTAAATGCCTTGCTGCGTGACGACGTCGAACACCACGATGTGCTCGCCGACCGTAGCGCGGATGAGAGCCTGGAGCTGCGAGGGCAGCTGAGAACGAGGCTGTGAAAAGAGCGCGGCGTACTCCGCTGGTCCGAGGCGCGGATCGAACGTGACCGGACTCGTGATCGTACCGACATTCGGGAGAGCGGCGATCTTCTTCGCGAGATCCACGAGGCCAGGGACACGCGCCGGCGCCAGCGGGTCGCCGCTCTGTCGCTCGACCACGACGCTGATGTGCGTCTGGTTCCCGCCCGGGAATTCGTCCACGAGCCGGTCGAACGCGGCGCGCGACTCCTCGTGTTTCGGCAGCGCCGTCACGTCGTTGTTCGCGAGGCGCAGATGGAGGAAGGGCGAACCCAGAACGAGGATGAACGCGACCACCGGGATGAGTACGAAGAGGGGCCGACGCATGACCGCGGTCGCGATCGTGTGCCACCAGCCCGTTCCCGCCGAATCCGGCTGCAGGAACGGGACGCGCCCACGCCCGAGATTGCGTCCGATGATCGCGAGGAGCGCCGGAAGGAACGTCAGCCCGTAGAGGACAGCGCTCGCGACCACGATCGCACCGGAGATACCCATCGATGAGAGGAACGTCCCCTGGTAAAAGAGCATCCCGGAAAGGCCGATCGCCACCGTCAATCCGGAGAACGTGATCGCTCGCCCGGACGTCGCCATCGCGATGGCGAGCGCGTTGTTGCCGCTGTGACCTCGCCGCATCTCCTCGCGAAAGCGATTCGTGATGAAGAGCGAGTAGTCGATCGCGACTCCGAGGCCGATGAGCGTGACGACGTTGAGGGCGTAGACCGATACATCGGTCACGCGCGCGACCAGGAACATGCCGGCAATGCCGCCGACGACCGCGAGGACGCCCACGCCGAGCGGCACAAGCGCCGCGACGATGGACCCGAAGACCACGAGAAGGAGCACGAGGGCGAGAGGCAGCGAGACGGTCTCCGCCCTGTTCAGATCTTTCTGGAGAACGTCGTTGAATCCGTTATTGATCGCGAGGAGCCCGGTCGCCTGGATCCGCAGCGTGTCGGACCGCACCAGCGCGCGCAGCTCGGGGTAGTAATCGCGGGCCGTGGCGAGGTCGTCCTTTGCCGCGACGTCCACGGCGACCGCGTGCCCGTCCTTCGAGATGAGCTTCGTTGGGTCGAGGGCCGTGCCGTCGAACGGCGTGATGATCGTGGCCACGCGCGGGTCGCTGCGAAGGGGGGCGAGGGCCGCGTCGACGGCCGCGCGGAATTCGGGGCTCGTCGCCGAGAGCGTGTCGCTCGAAAGGATCAGCGTGAACGTCGCCGCGCCGGCGCGCGGGAGCTCACGCTCGATCAGTCGCGACGCGCGACCGGACTCGGACGTCTCGATGAAGCCGCCGGACTGGAGCTTGGCGCCCTGAATGACTATGAAGATCGAC
>VBGU01000254.1 GCA_005881085.1 Chloroflexota bacterium
CGAACAAGACCTTTGTTGTCGCGGGAGGGCGCTGGCTCGTGGAGTGCCAGGCCCTCTTCAAGAAGAGTCCCGCCACAACCCTCACCGTGATCAAGCACGTGATAAACGACAGAAGTTTCCCTCCTGGCACGGCCGTGGCGCCGGACTTCACCATGACCGTCAGCGGCTCCGCTGTGCCCGGGACGGGCACGATCAGCTTCCCCGGGTCTGAGACGGGCACGACCCTGACGCTGCGACCCGGCGGCTATACCGTCACCGAGACCGGCCCCAGCGGGTACGTAGAGAGCGACTCCGCGGACTGCACCGGCTCGCTGAGCACCGGCGACAACAAGACCTGCACCGTGACCAACACCTCCACCGAGGGCACGTACATCGCCCCCACTCAGGTGGTGGCGTCAACCGCAGGCTCGCGGTCCGCCTCGCTCCTGACGAGAACGTCGTCATGCGACACCACGGCCTGCGTTTGGGTGAACATCGCTGTCAACCTGCACTACCGAGACGGCACGAACATCCTTGAGGGCACGCTGAACGAAACGATCCCCGAGCATCAGTCCTGCCCGAACCCAGACGACCCGACGACCTCCATCGCCGTCGGCCCGAGCCACTTCGACTCAAAGCCGACTCCTTCCCAGAATCAGAGCCTCAACGGTTGTCTCTCGGTGATCGCCAACGCGGCGACCACGAGGACCTTCGTCACTCAGATCTCAGGGCTGCCGTTCCCGCCCGGGGTTCCGCAACTACCAGGCGCATTCTCGGGGCTGCAGACAAACGACCCCGTGAACTTCTCGTTCCTCGACAACGGCAACCCGTCGCAATGGACGGACAGCAGCAGGGACATGCTGGAAGGCCCACCGGTATCGAACATTCCCAACTGCCCGACAGGGGCGATTCCGACGCCAAGCAACAGGCTGGAGAACGGGAACATCAACGTGCACCCAGGGTAATCAGCACGGCACCGAAGGAGCAGAGAGCGGCCGGCATCGGCCGCTCTCTTCTTACTGACGCGTTCTTTAGCTAGAGCGGTCGGCCTCGTTGCGCCGCGTCTCGAGCGCGCGGCCGAAGGAGCGGATCGTGACGATAAGAAGGGCCAGCGTGGTCGCCGTGAGAACGATTGCGAGATCCAGCATCTGTGCTCTTACCTCCTTCAGAGACCGTTGCGTGATGTCTAACTGGATCTCGCGCCGGAACCCTCGCCCGAACGGAGGAGGAAGGACGTACGCCCCCGATCGGGGGAGCGGCGCGTACGTCATTTGACGGAGAAAGCGCCCGACTAGAGCGGACTCGACCCCGTGATCGTCGCGCGGCTCACCTTAATGGGGGGCACGAGGCAGATGACCGACCCCATGCCGTTCGAGCTCCACCAATCGCGCGCCAGGCGCTGCGGCCCCAGCAGGTCGATCCCGGAGAAGAGGTCGAGCGCGCTCATCGTGTAGCGCACGTTCGCGAGCGCGCGAGTGATCTTGCCGTCCTCGATCAGGAAGGTCCCATCGCGAGTCGTTCCCGTCATCGTCGCAGCACGCGGGTCGGGCGTGTTCGTGTAGTGGAATCGCGTGATGAGGACCCCGCGGCGCACCGCTCCGATCAGCTGCTCGCGCGTCGCGGGGCCGCCCGCCATCGCGAGGTGCCCGGCGTGGCCGCCCGCGGTGTAGCGCGACGGATCCGCCGCATGACCCGTCGACCGCGTGCCCATCGCCTTCGCCGAGGTGCGGTCGTAGACCGGGCCGCGTGCGACGCCTCGCTCAACGAGCGTGACCCTCTGCTTGGGCGTGCCCTCGTCGTCGAAGGGGACCGAGATGGTGCGCGCGTCCATCGCGTGATCGAGGAGCGTGAAGTTCTCGCCGGTGACGCGTTCGCCGATCCGGCCGCTCATGAACGAGCGGCCTTCGCGCACCGATTGTCCGCCGAGACCGGTGAGCGACATGATGCGAAGTACTTCGGCGACGGCAAGCTCTTCGAACACAGCCTCGTAATCGCCCGGCGCAAGCTGAGTGCGGTCGCGGTCCAGCGCGCACTTCTCGGCGGCGCGCGCCGCGATCGCCTTCGGATGCAGCGCGTCCGATCGCATCGACAGCTCCTCCGCGTATCCCGAGCCGACGTAGGCGTCGCTCAGGACGAGGGCGCGGAGATAAGCCATGGTCGCCGGCGCATAGGCCGCGACGCCGCGCGTGTTCGCAACGGCATCCTCGGTCACCTCGATCTGCGAGGTGCCGGCGGCGCGCATGCCCTTCGGGACCGCGGTGCAGACGGCGCCGATCCACTCCGCCTGGGCCTGCGCCGACGTGGCGGCGGTCTCCTCGTGGAACGACGAGGTCGCAGGGATCGGCTCGGGATCGGCGACGCCGGGCCATTCGTCGTCGGGACGGCTCGCGCGCGCGAGGGACGCGGCGTCAGCGAGCGCGCGGCGCAGCTCCGACGGTGCGAGCGAGTTCGTCGTAACGATGCCTACCGCTTTTCCGACGATCGCCCGGACCGTCGCGTGCGTTTCGTCGGAGACCGCGTTCTGGTGGATCGAGCTGTGCGAGTAGCGGGTAATCGCCGCGCGTCGGCGATGGACGTGGATATCCGCTTCGTCGGCCGGCACGTCGCGGAGCGCTTCGCGAAGAGGCGCGAGCAACGGGTCCTGTCCGAGGAGCGTCACTCGCGGACCTCGATCGGGACGTCTCGGAAGCGCGCGTGCGCCGCGCCGTGACCGACGCGCATGAGCTGGAGGGGTTCACCCTTCGCGCACGAGAGGAAGCCGTGCAGTTCCCAGTCGTCGGCGACGAGATCGCACCGGCCCCAGAAGTCCGGCGTGAGCGACTGGAACGCGACCCCGCGCACGTATCCCTCGAGTTGCCCGTTGCGGATGACGCGGGCGGACTGCGTCGAGAAGTGGAAGTTCTGTCGTTTGTCGTCGAGTGAGTAGGAAGCCGGCGCCTCCATCAAGAGTCCGGTCTCGACCCCGCGCAGCAGATCGGAATATGGAGTGGTTCCGGGGTCGAGGCTCACGTTGACCATGCGAACGATCGGGAAATGCTGCCAGCCCTCTGCCCGGGCCGAGCCGATCGCAACCGGCAACCCGAGGGCTCCCGCCGTCTCGCGCGACGTGAGATAGCCGACGAAGATGCCTTTGTCGACGAGCTTCGTGCGCATCGCCGGAACGCCGTCGTCGTCCCACCCGAACGTGCCCATGCCGCCCGGCACGGTCGCGTCCGCGGTCATCGAGACGTGGGACGATCCGTAGCGCAGCTTTCCGCGGTCCTCAGGCCACATGAACGTTGTCCCGGCGAAGGCGACCTCGTGCTCAAGTAAGCGATCCGCTTCGGTCGGATGCCCGCAGGATTCGTGGACGAGCAGCGCAAGGAACTCCGGTGCGAACACGAGCGTGGTCGGCCTTTCCTCCGCGAGCGGAGCGTCCAGAGTGGCTTCGGCATCGTCTCTGTATCGCGCGGCACGAGCGACGAGATCAAGATGCTCGACGTATTCCCAGCCGCCCTGGCGCACGAGGCGCGAGTCGTAGCGGGCGGCGGGCTTGCGCCCCGCTTTCACCGCAAGGACCGACAGCCCGGCGCCCGCTTCGACGATCTCCTGCGATACGTCGGTGCCTTCGCTCGTGACGAGGTGCTTCCGCGTGCGATACGCCGCGATGGAAGATCGCCGCGTCTTGATATTCGGACCGATCGACGCCGCGTCGACCGCGCGCAGGTGATCGATGCGCTCCGCGAGCGGCACGGTGAAGGGAGCGCGCTTGAGGCTCGTTCGGTATTCGCCGCGCTGCGCCGCGATCGGCGCGAGCACCACGGTGCGGCGCTGCACCGAGGCCGACGCCTTCGCCCTTCGGAACGCTTCGTCCACCAGGCCCCGAATGGCGGGCTCGTCGGTGCGGTCGGTAGCCGCGAATCCCCACGCGCCCTTATAGATCACGCGGAATGCGAGACCGCGATCGGCCGTCCGCGTTACGGACTCGACTGCTCCGTCTTTGACGCTGACCGCCTCGTGCTCGCGCTCTACGGTGCGGGCGTCCGCGTATGTCGCGCCGCGCGACGCTGCTACCGAGACAAGGTCGGCGATAAGGGAGTCGGGTGCGGGCACGCGGGAAAGCGTAGGTGAGGAGCACGATCGGTGAGGACCAGCGTGGCGGCCACCGCGCAATCGCGCCTTTCACCCGCGGAGCTCTTTGATTTGCTCGCCGATCCGCGCGGCTGCGTGACGTGGCACGACCATCCAACGAAGGACCGACCGCAGTCGACGGATGCCCCTCCTGGCCCCGCTCTCGCCGGCGCCGAATATTGGTCACGCGGGCTTTGCGGAACGATCGCATGGAGAGCACGGACCTCGGTGACCGCGG
>VBGU01000255.1 GCA_005881085.1 Chloroflexota bacterium
CGCGCGCGGGAATCAAGCCAAGGCCGCCGTGACCAACGCGACGTTCCTCAAAGGGACGATCGAGGAGATCCCCCTGCCCGACGCCAGCGTCGATGTCGTCATCTCGAACTGCGTGATAAACCTCGCGGCCGACAAGCGCGCGGTGCTGCGTGAGGCGTATCGGGTCCTCGGCCCGGGCGGCCGGTTCGCGGTCGCGGACATGGTCGCCCTTGCGGAGCTCCCCGCGGAGGTCAAGCGCTCCCTCGATCAGTGGGCCGGCTGCGTCGCGGGGACGATCTCGATCGACGAGTACACCGCCGCGCTCCGCGACGCCGGGTTCCGTGACGTCGACGTCGAGATCACCCGCGAGACGCGCCTCGACGGTGTCGACGGCGCGATCGCGAGCGCATACATCCGCGCGCGAAAGGAGGTCATCGCATGAACGAGCCCTGCTGCCCCACCCAGTGCTGCCCCACGCCGGACTGCTGTCCCCCCGACGAGGCTCCGTGCTGCTAGCCAACTAGAATCCATCGCACCCGAGTGCGAGATGTGATCGGGCAGCGTCGCCTGCTCGCTCGTCTGGGCGAGAAAGCGCTCGAGGGCGATGTGGCCCATGCGTACGAGCTCAGCGGCCCGCGGTCGATCGGCAAGCGAACGGTGGCGATCCGGCTGGCGCAGACGCTCCTCTGCACCACCGAGCCACGCATCGCCGGCGGCTGCGGGACGTGTCTTGCCTGCCGCAAAGTCGAGCACTTCACGCATCCCGACGTTCGGATCGTCACCAGGCTCATCGACCTCGACAAGGATTCCGACAAGAAGTTCATCGCGATCGAGCAGATCCGCGAGATGCAGCAGGACCTCGCGCTCCGGCCGCTCGAGGGAAGCTGGCGGGTCGTCATCATCGACGACGCGGCGGATCTCTCCGAGCACGCCGAGGTCGCGCTCCTGAAGACGCTCGAGGAGCCGCCGATCCACGCGGTCCTTCTCCTCCTTACGCCCACCCCAGCGCGGCTGCTCGAGACGATCCGCTCCCGCCTCGTGCCGCTCCCCCTCCGGCTCGTGCCGACGGCGGAGATCGCGGAAGGCTTGGGCAAGCGCTTCGGGGCCGATGGGCGCCGTCACGCGGCAGCGGGCGCCGGTCGCCCCGGCCTCGCGATCGCGCTCGCGAGCGACGAGGCCGCCCGAAAGGCGCGCCGGCTACTCGAGGCAGAGTTCTACAAGCTTGTCGGGAGCGGCCTCACCGACCGCTTCGGATGGGCCGTCGACCTCGCCGAGTCCGAGCGCGATCCGCAGAAACGCAACGACGCCATCGAGTCGCGCCTCGTCGGGTGGAGCGAGCTCGCGCGGGATGCCGCCGTCGCGGCCCACGGCGCGGACCGCGCGCTCAGGCCGGACCGGGCGCGCGAATCGACGGCGCTCGCGAATGCCGTGGGTCAGCGCGAGCTCGTTGACCTCGCGTTGTCGCTCGATCGGTGGAGGCGAGACGTCATCGAGTCGAATGTGAACGCGCGCATGCTCCTCGAGCTCTTGGTGTTGCGCCTTCCGTACGCGGCCGCGTTCGCCGGGGCAGTGGCATGATCACGCCGCGCACGGTCATCGGCGCCCGTTTCATGAAGGCCGGTCGCATGTATTTCTTCGAGACCGGCGGCGTCAACGATGTCGACCTGAACGAGTTCGTCATCGTGCGCACCGAGCTCGGCGAGGACGCTGCTCGGGTCGCGATCCTGCCGACGGACTCGCCGCTCGTGATGATCGATCCACCGCTCGGCACCGTCGTGCGCAGGGCGACCGGCGCGGACCTGTTCACGATGAACAAGCACAAGCGCATGGAGGAGGACGCGACACGAGCCGCCGCGGAGATGGTCCGGGCGCGGAACCTGCCGGTGAAGATACTCGGGGCCGATTGGCAGTTCGACGGTTCGAGCCTCGTCTTCTTCTTCTCGAGCAGCGAGCGTCCCGACCTCAGCGAGCTGAACGCCGCGCTCGCGGCGCACTTCGGCACGCGCATCGAATTCCGGAAGATGGGCGCGCGCGACGAGACGAAGGTGATGACCGGCGTGGGCACGTGCGGCCGCGAGCTCTGCTGCTCCTCGTGGCTCGACAAGTTCTCGAACATCTCGATCCGGATGGCCAAGGAGCAGGACCTCCCGCTGAACCAGTCGAAGCTCACCGGCGTGTGCGGTCGGCTGAAGTGCTGCCTCATCTACGAGCTCGAGACGTATCAAGAGGTGAAGGGCAAGCTGCCGAAGCTGGGCGACACATTCCACATTCCCTCGTGCGTGAGCGGATCCTGTGGCACGTCCGGTTGCGCCACGACGCAAGGCGTCAACGTGGTGAAGGAGTCGATCGTCGTCGGGATGGTCGACGGCACGCGCAAGGTGTTTAGCGCGGCCGAGCTCGATGTCTCGTTCGCCGACGTCCCCGCGCACACGAAAGGCGTCGGTACGTACGGGAGCGATGAGGTACCGCGGCAGGAGCGCCCCACGCCGGTGACGCCACAGGATGGCGCGCCACGGAAGCGCAAGCGTCGGCGTGGCCGCCGGCGCGGAGGTGGCGGCGGCGGGCCCTGACCAAGCCACATCAGCCGACGCGCCGGGGGCCACTGGCTTTGCCGATTATCTGCACTCGCACCGATATCAACGGCTCTCGGGGCAAATGCGTTGGTGGGAGCTCGCGCTCGAGCTCGGCGTCGCTGGGGCATGTTCTGCCGGCGCCGCAGCGGCTGTAGCCGACCTTCTAAGTGGAGAGGTCACGGGCGGAAAGCTCGTTCTGGACCTTGGCGCATTCCTGCTCAGCGGCGCGTTGGGGCTCTTCGCTTTGAGTCTTCCGGTCTTTCATCTCAAGCGGAAGCGGGTCGACGACCGACTGCGGCGAGAGGGCGTTCGCGCGCGCGGGACAATCATCGGTGTCTATGCGGCCGACAACTCGCAGATCTCGTGGCTCGTCCGGTATCGGTACGTGGCCGGCGATCGCTTCTTCTACTCGACCGCGTACGACCTCATCGACGTCGTACGGCAGCTGACGCCCGGCCAGTCGGGCGACGTGTTCTACGACCCGGCACGCCCCGCGCTGAGTACATGGCGATTAGAGACGTCCAAGCGTTAGTGCGCCCTACAGGGCGCGCATCCGATTGTTCTTTGGGTTGTGCTCGACCTCCGCTAGGCCGAGCGCTTCGAGGAGCGGCGGCATGTACATCCCGAAACGCCCGCGCAGGCCCTTCTTCAACCCGTATCAGCCCTTGACCGGGTTTTTCGTCGATCGCCCCCAGGCCTCGACCGTGCCCTCCGCCGCCGGCTTCTGCTCGTCGGCGCTGCCGAGCGCCATCCAGTCGCCGTGCTTCTTCAGCATCGCGTGAAGGTCCTCGATCGCGCTGAGGCGATAGCGAAGCTCGGTCTTGCCGACCGTGCACACGATGGCGGGCGGATCGGCGTCCTCAGCGCGATACATCTCGTACTCCGCCGAGCCACTCGGTGTGCGCAGCTTCCACGGCTTCGCCTTGGTTCCTTCCCCGGCAACTTTTGTCTTCACATGTTTCCCCCCCTCGCGAGATATAGGTCGCGCGTGACTTGTGCGTGACCGACGTGCTCGGCCGTGTGCGAGACGCTGTGGACCAGCCGGTCGCGCACGGTTCCGCGTGACGCCGGCCACCTGCGGAAAGGCGGGTCGCGCTCTTCATCGAGTCGGCCCTCGAGGCTCGAGAGCGCCTCCGTGATCCGGCTCCGAACGTCGGCCGCCCGGGATGCGAGGTGGGACCCGGCACCTTTCGCAACGAATTCAGCGTCGCGGTTTCGCACCACGGTCAGGCCGGCGGCGATCCCGACAACGTGCTCCTCGGCCGACCCAAGGGCGTGCGTGATGAGCACGAGGAGCGAGTTCGCCCCCGGCGCGGGCGGCTTCCAGTTGACCGCCTCCTCATCCAGATCGGCAACCGTCTCGAGCAGGCGGTCGAGCTCGTACTCGAAGCGGATGCGGAACGAATCGATTTCGCTCGAGCTCATCAGCGCACTCGGCTCACGACGAAGTCGGCGGCGCCGCGCAAGGCGTCCCGCTCGGGCCGATCCGGAAGTCGGTCAAGCGCGTGGAGCGCGGCATCGTGGAAAGCGAGCGCGCGCTGCCGCGCCCGCTCCGGACCACTCGACGCGCGGATCTCCGTGAGCAGCGCGCGCATGTCGTCTTCGGTCTTCGCGGGAGCGAGGATGCGTGACTCGAGCTCGCGGCCGCTGCCGTCGCGCTCCTCCACGGCGTAGATCATCGGCAGGGTCGGCATTCCCTCAAGTAGGTCGCGGCCGACCGTCTTGCCGAAGTCTTCTTCGTC
>VBGU01000231.1 GCA_005881085.1 Chloroflexota bacterium
TGTGCGCGAGCAGCTCGTGCAGGTGCTCGGTGAGAAAGCGGCCTATCGCGGCGGATATGACGTCTACACGTCGCTCGACTGGAACATGCAGCAGCTCGCCGAGAAGGAGGTGCGCCAGCACGTCGACGCCCTCAAGGGCAACAACGTGAACAACGCGGCGCTCATCACCATGGATCCGAAGACCGGCGAGATCCTCGCGTACGTCGGAAGCTACGACTACTACATGCACACGCCTCAAGTGCAGGGCGACTACGACCACGCCGGCATCGCGTACCGGCAGCCCGGGTCGACGTTCAAGCTCTTCACGTACCTGACGGGGATGCTCAAAGCGGGCATGACCGCGTCGACTCAGCTTTACGACATCCAATTCAACATGCCGGACGGAACCGGCAAGAGCTACAGCCCGGTGGACGCCACGAAGGAGCAGCACGGCCCGGTCACGATCCGGCAGGCGCTGCGCGAGTCATTGAACCTCCCCGCGTTGCAGGTGACGCGGACCGTCGGCGTGGACGCGATCATCGACACCATCCACCAGCTCGGCATCAACCGCGACTGGGACCGCTCGCGTCTCGGACTCTCGTTCGGTATCGGCGCCGGCGAGATGCGCCTCATCGATATGGCGAGCGCGTACCAGGTCATCGCGAACATGGGCATGCGCGTCGAGCCGACGTACATCCTCAAGATCGTCGACCCGTCGGGCAAGGTCGTAAAGGACTACTCGAAGCCCGAGGGCCGGCAGGTGATCGACCAGCGCTATGCCTGGGTCATGGCCAACATCCTCAAAGACAACACCGACACGGGCCCGAATGGCTCGTTCGTTTTCTCTTCGTTCACGTCGATCGGCCGGACCGCCGCCCTCAAGACGGGCACCACCGACAATCTGCAGGACGTCCTCGCGATCGGCTTCGTTCCGCAGCGGCTCACGGCGATCTGGATGGGCAATTCCGACAACTCGGAGATGCGCGGGATTTCGTCGGCTCTCGGGCCGGGAATCCTCTGGCGCGACTACATGAAGACTGTCGTTGCCTCACTCCCGGCGGAGTGGTACCCACGTCCGGAGGGGATCGTCGACAAGACCGTGTGCGTGAACCCGATCAAGACCGGTGGCAACGGCTCGGGCTTGCTGCCAGGGCCGAACTGCCCCGCGGGCTTCAAGTGGACCGAGCAATACGTGCAGGGCACCGAGCCGACGACGGACGACCGCAACTTCTACACGTCTTGCGGGATCAACCTCCGCGCGCCGTTCTCCGACTGGCAGGCGGATTACAACAGGTGGGCATCCGGCGCGGTATCCGGCGCCTACAGCTACGGCCGCTTCAGCTGGCGGATCTGCGGGTTCGCGCCGAAGCCGAGCGAGTCGCCGTCGCCTTCGCCCGGTGCGAGTGGCCCGCCGGGCGCGACGCAGCCGCCTGGCCGCTCGACGCCGACCCCGAGACCAACAAAGAAGCCTTAAGCAAAGCCCGCATTCGTCCCTAGACTCGGCCGCGTGAGGGCGGTCACCGGCGCATCCTTCTATGCGCCCGTCGAGGGCGAGCTGCGCGAGCTCGAGCGGCGCTTGCTCGAGGTCGGGCGCGGCGCGCATCCGGTCTTCCGCGACGCGGTGGCGCATCTCTTCACGACCCCCGGGAAGCTCCTTCGGCCGACGCTCGTGTTCCTATCGTCCCGGTTCGGTCCGGGAGAGGACCGCGAGGTCGTCTTGAACCTCGCGGAGTCGCTCGAGCTTGTGCACACGGCGTCACTCGTGCACGACGATGTCGTCGATCGTGCGGCGGTGCGCAGAAATGTTCAGACCGTGAACGCGAAGTGGAACGACGACGTCGCTCTCATTGTCGGTGACTACCTTTTCGCGAAGGCCTACGCACTCGCCGCGGTGCTGCCGAAGCCGGAGGTCATCGCGATCGTCGCGCAGACGGTTTTCGCGCTCTGCGACGGAGAGCTCGGCGAGATCACGGCGACGCCCTCGCTCCCGACCGAGTCCGCGTACTTGGATCGCATCGAGCTCAAGACCGCATCCTTGTACGCGGCGTGCAGCCAGGGCGCGGCGCTACTCGCCGATGCCGAGCCCGACCATGTCGCCGCGCTCGGGGCGTTCGGGACGAGCCTCGGCATGGCGTTTCAGATCACCGATGACGTGCTCGATCTCGTCGGGGATGAAAACGACTTCGGGAAAACTGTCGGGCACGACCTCCTGGAGGGAATGCCGACGCTGCCGATGATCTACGCCGTCGATGAGCGCGACGGCAGCGGCGGCGAGCTCGAGGCGCGCATCCTTGCACCCGCGAAGACCGAAGACGACATGCGCGGACTGCTCGCGGAGATCCGCGGATCGAGCGGGCCCGAGCGGGCGCGCCAGCGTGCGCTCGCCTTTCACGACGCGGCACTTCGCGCGCTCGAGCGCCTTCCGGACCGCCCCGAGCGCGACGCGCTGCGTAACGCCGCCGACTTCGTGGTGAGTCGGGTGCGCTGATGAGCTCCGGCGAGATCGAGTCCTTCCGCACCCGCTTCGCGTACGAGTTCGACCGTTTGCTCGAGACGATCGCAGAGCTGGACGACGAGGCCATCAACTGGAAGCCGCAGGCTCCGGGCGCGAACTCGCTGCTCGTGCTCGTGACCCATGCCCTCGGGTCGGCGGAGGAGCACGTCGTTGGAAAGGCCGCCGGTAAGACCGTGGTGCGCAATCGCGACGCCGAGTTCGCCGCGGAGGGCGGGTCACGACACCTTGCTGCGCGCGCGACCGAGGTACGTCGCCGGATCGACGACGCGCTCGCTGGGCTCGAGGGCCGGCTCGACGAGGAACGCGAGCCTCCATTTCGGACGTGGCCGGGGTCTCGCGCGACCGCGCGCGATCGACTCGTCCACAGCATCTCGCACACCGCGGAGCACGTGGGGCATGCGCAGCTCACGCGCGATCTGCTGAAGGCAAGAGCCGGAGGCTAGCTGGGCGGCGCGCCGCCCCTTCCACCGCGACGCTTCCCGCGACGACGGCGGCGCTTGCGTTGTCCCTCGCCAATTTCGGCGACGGGTGTCGGGCGCTCCTGCCGCGGTACCTCATCGCTCCCGTACGTTCCGACGCCTTTCGTGTGCGCGGGGACGTCGGCGAACGAGACGTCGAGCTCGGCCGCGCTAAACACCTTGCGCGTACCGTCGACCATCCCGACGACGATCGACTCCTTCACCACGTTGACGCCCTGCGTCGTGGCGCAACCGGACGTGCCACAGGATCCGCTCACGCACGAGGGAATGTGGAAGGTGTCGCCCAGCTTCGGCAGCTTGCCCTTCACCTCTTGATAC
>VBGU01000045.1 GCA_005881085.1 Chloroflexota bacterium
GCCCGTAACCGTGTCCTTCTCGACACCGTTGTTCCGGATCGCTCTCTCGTCGAGTTGGCGCTTCATCTCGACTAACTGACCGCGTTCTACGGCGAGCGCGAGATGGTCCAGGCCGATGCGGAACGGGTCGAACCGATCGCCTGTCCGTTGCTCGCTCGTCGCACCGCGAATTCCGAGCATCGTGCCGCCCGCGTGTAGCAAGACGATCACATCGGGGAGATCGATGATCCGCTTCAGATCGAGGAGATCCTCGTAGAAACGTGCCGATCGACTGAGGTCGCTGACGCGGATCGCGACATGGCTGAAGCCTTTGACCTTCACGTTGTCCTCCTGCGCTGGCCTTTGGACCGAGATGGCCGACCGTACGTGGTTCCGCCGCTCGGCACATGTCTGGAATCATGTATTTCGCGGTTATGTGGCATCGCATGGTCGACGCGATCAGACCGCAGGGCTACGCTCGCGGCCGTGCGCACCGTCACGCTCCTGTTCGCGGATCTCCGCGACTACACGGCCTTCGTCGAGCGCTACGGTGATTTCGCAGCCACGACCCTCATCGCCGACTACCGCCGGCTGGTGCGCGGCGAGGTCGGTCGAGTTGGTGGTGCCGAGATCAAGACGGAGGGCGACAGCTTCTATGTCGTCTTCGAAGCCGCCAGCGACGCGGTTCAATGCGGGATGTCGATCCTTCGGGAAGCCGAGCGCTACTCTGACGCGCGCCCTGACCGGCCGATGCGCGTAGGAATCGGCATCCACTCAGGGGAGCCCCAGCCGCACGAGGGTCAGTACGTTGGAGGCGCCGTCGTCGTCGCGGCCCGGCTGGCTCAGCAAGCGGACGCGGGAGAACTCCTCGTCACCGACGTCGTCCGCGGCCTGCTCCCGAAGGACGCGGCACCGCCAATGCGCGAGCGCATTGGCCTGACTCTCAAAGGGATTGCCGACGCGCCGCGTGCGTTCTCTGTCGAGTGGGCGGTTGCGACCACCTCGCCTCAAGCCGGGTCGATCATGGGTCGTGACGAGGAGCTCGCCGCGATCGCGCGCCTCCTCGCCGACCCCTCGTCCCGGCTGCTCACCCTGACCGGCCCAGGCGGTGTTGGGAAAACGTGCCTCGCCATCGCCATTGCCGACCGGGCAGCAGAACGGTTTCCCGATGGAACCCGCTTCGTCGACCTCTCGTCCGTGCGGGATTCCGGGCTCGTCGCGTCCGCGATCATCGAGGCGCTCCAGATCGCGGAGGCACCGTCCCGATCACTGGAGCAAGCAATGGTCGGAGCACTGCGTGACCGTGAGCTGCTCCTGGTCGTCGACAACTTCGAGCAAGTCGTCGACGCCGCTCCGCTGATCGCATCCCTTATCGCCAGGTGTTCGCGCCTGCGCGTGCTGGTCACGAGCCGCGAGCCGCTTCGCCTCAAGGGGGAGCGCGTCGTCGTCGTGTCGCCGCTCGCAACCGATCCAGCGACCGCACTGTTTCTTGAGCGTGCCGGCGCGGCCGGCGCTGAGATCGCGGGTCGGCGCGACCTCGACGCCGTCGCGGAGATCTGTCGCAGACTGGATCGCCTTCCCCTCGCGATCGAGCTGGCCGCCGCCCGCGCCCGTCACCTTTCGCCGCGCGCACTGCTCGGCCGCCTCGAGCCTTCCCTTCCGCTCCTCGACCACGGTCCGCGTGACATGCCGCCCAGGCAGCAAACGCTCGCAACCACCATCGGCTGGAGCTACGACCTCCTCAATGAGACTGAACGAGCCATGTTCCGTGGATGTGCGGTTTTCTCCGGTGGCTTCGGCGCGGAGGCGGCGGCGGCGATCTGCGCGCGGGACGCCTTCCATTCGGATGACACCATGGAGATCCTCATCTCGCTCGCGGATCAGAGCCTGCTCCAGGTTGAGAAGGACCGAGCTGACGATAGGCCGCGCTTCCGCTACCTCGAGACGATCCGTGAGTTCGCGTTCGATCGGCTGCGCGCGGCCGGGGAAGCCGACGACACGCGCCGACGTCACGCGACCTACTTTCGGGCCTTCGCCGAGCGCGCCATCCCGCACCTGGAACGGGCAGACCAGTCGATCTGGCTCGATCGCCTTTACTCCGAGTACCCGAATCTCCGCGCATCCTTGGAGTGGGCCATCGAGGCCGGCGAGGGGGAGTGGGGACTTCGGCTCGCCTCGGACTTGTGGCCGTTCTGGTTCATGCGCGGCGCGCTGACGGAAGGGCGTGATCTACTCGAAAAGTTGCTATCGGCTAGCTCGGAGGGGATTGAGCCAGGCGTAAGGTCCGCGGCGTTGAACGCCGCCGGAACGCTTGCGCGTTATCAGGGCGACCTCGCGTCCGCGGACCGACTCATCACTGAAGCGCTGGCGATCCGCCGCGGGCTCGAAGATCCGAAGGCGACGGCTGACTCCCTGAACAACCTTGGCTACGTCACCCTGCACCGCGGCGACCACCGGCGGGCGCAGTCGCTCTACGACGAGGCGCTGCGGACGTACCGGCAGCGAGGCGATCAGCAGGGCATCGCCGACGCGCTCAGCCACCTCGCCCTCATCGCGCTCCACGAAGGCGACCGGACGATGGCGCGAAGTTACGAGCAGGAAAGCCTCGACATCTGGCGCGCCCTTGGCGATATGCAGGGTGTCGCGTGGGCACTCGAAGGTCTCGGCAAGGTCGAGCTCGAGGCGGGGGACCGCGAGGGTGCGATAACGAGCTTCCGCGAGGGCCTCGAGGTAGCTCGGGGGATCGGGCATGGATGGGCGATCGCGCTTCTGATCGACGGGTTCGCGTGCGCGGCCGCGTCGCAGGGTCTCGCCGATCGCGCCCTCAGGCTGGCCGGGGCTGCGGCGGCAATCCGGAAGCGAGTAGGCACGCCTCTCGCGCCTCTGCAAGAGCGCCAATTACACCGCTGGTTGGAGCGGGCACGCTTCGCCTTGCGACCTGTGCGGGCCGAGCACGCCTTTGCGGCGGGCAGCGAAATGAGCCTGGATGACGCTGTTGCCGAGGCGATCGCCACGGAGGGCGGTAGCCCGACGGGGAGGGAAGAACGCGACCAATGGTCGCGGCTATCAGAGCGCGAACTCGAGGTTGCGGCGCTCATCGCCCAGGGACTCACCAACAAACAGATTGCGGAGCGACTCTTTATCGCCACCGGAACTGTCGAGAGACACGTAGCGAACATCTTGGGAAAGCTCGACATGAGCAACCGTGCCCAGGTCGCGGCCTGGGTTGCCGAGCGCGGGCTACTCCAGGAAGTCTGATCGGCAATTCGGGAGGCTGGTTACCTCCAAACGCGATTCGACCGCGATCCCACGGGTGATCGTCGCCTTTCCTAACCCGCCAGCCGTATCACCCGCGCTCGTCCCGCATCAACCGGACTCTTTCAACATCGGGGCCGTAGCCAAGTCTTCGGCCGAGGTAACACTTTTCTGCCGGAGTAACCTCGCCGGTCAGGGGAGGTGTGTCATGGCGGACCACGGCATATTTGTCGGCTTCGGTACTCCGACTCGAGGACGTGAGAACGGCGCGACCAAGGTCTTCACCGAGTTCGGTCAATACCTCGGCGCGCAGCAGGCGCAGAAGAATATCGAGAGTTTTGAGCCCGTCTTCCTGCAAGCGCATGGCGGCGATCTCGGTGGGTTCTTCCTTATCAAAGGCGAGCGCGAGAAGCTGGACCGGATGATTGCGTCCGAGGAGTTCGACAAGTTGGCGACGCGCGCACTGTTCATCGTCGAGCACTTCGGCGTCGTCAACGCCTCGTTCGGCGGCCGGGTCCAGAAGCTTGTCACCTCATTCCAACGAGACACCGCGGATCTGCGCACCTGAGTATTCAACTCACGGATCGGAAGGGATCGAGCCGAGAAAGACATCCTGCCTGACCGGCGCCGGCTGGCTCTTCTGGCTTCGGCCAAGCCGCTCAGCCGGAGCCATCCGCGCACGACCTGAACGATCCGACCTGTTATCACTTCCGCGCGTTTGACCCCGTCTTCCGCTCAGCAGACTCCTAACAGCGCGAAACCTAGGGCCGCTGAAGGACTGGGTTCACTTGGACATGACCTTCGACGACGTCGCGCTCGTCATATCGCGCATCAACGCTTGAGGACGAAGGCTGAGGCCAGACGCAGATAGGGGACGGACTCTCATCGCTGCGATGTCTCTTGTTTCGAGAGGACGTCGGGCTACGCGTACGATCCCGTGATGCGCCAGGGCGGATGCCTCGCGCGGGCGGCAAGAGGAAGGGGCATCCCCGTCGCGTCACTCGCCCTGTTGATCGCGGCGGGATGCGTTAGCTCGGGACCTGCGACGCCGGCAGAGTCGGCGGCAGCTGTATCAGCCACGCCCCTGGCCGCAACACCAACGGCGGCCGCGTTCACATCCCTCGACTCCTTCGGCTATCTGGTTGGCGTTCAGGGGGGCGGGTACGCGCTCCGCACGGAGCGCGATCCAAGCACGTTGGCGACGATCGACGGCGAGGCCGAGCTCGCGATAAGTCCCGACGGTCGCAAGGTCGCGTACTGGGCACTGAGGACAGGAGGGCACACGTGGACCTTGCGGATCTTTGACGCGGCGACACCGTCGATAGCGCCGCGGTCAGTTCTCAGCTATGGGGCCCCCACGAGCCCGCCCCGGCCGGTCTGGTCAGGCGATGGCGCTGCGCTTGTCTTCGCGAGCCGCATCTCGCTGGGCCCAGCCTCGATACGCACGAAGATCCAGACATTCGATCTGGCGGCCGGCCTGATCCGTGAGGTCGCGACCTTCAGTGATGGCGAAGCGTGGCCGGTGGCTTGGGCACGTTCCGCCGGCGTCATAGGAATCCTGCGGTGCCGCGGTTGCGCGAATGGACCCGAAAGCTACGTCTCGTTGGGCGAGGACGGTCGTGTCACCGAGGATCGGTTCGCGGGGGGACCGGTCGGAGGGGACCAGATCGATGTTGATCGGGACGGCTCTCGTCTTCTGCTTGTCCATGGCGACCTCCGGATCTGGAGAACCGAGAGCTTCGCCTCGCTGACTGAGCTGGCCGCCCCCGTCGGGTCCACGTTTAGAGCGGCCGTGTTCCGGCCCGGCACTGACGAGGTCTTCGTGGTGCTGGAGTCGGCCGGCCAAGAGTCAATCGAAGTCTGGCGGAGGACCGGTCAGCGCCGATCTCTTCTCACCCAACCGAAGTCGCCTGCGGATACGTTCGGGGCAATGGCGCTCGCCCGCCCCGACGGCAGTGCGGTCGCCGTGATCACGAGCGATGTGGTTCGTGTCGTCGATGCGCAGACCGGAGCATTTGCGAAGATTGATCTTCGGGGAGCCAGGTTACGGGCGTGGATCGCTCTTCCATCGGGCCAAGGCACGCCCGCTCCTTCGTCCGAGATCCTCTGGCTGCGGTACCGGAACGACCGACTCGGGATCGAGTTCGACTATCCAGAGTCCGTCGCGGGGAAAGAGCTCGCCACGTGTGCTCCTACGGAAAACGATCTCAGCATGTATGTGGGCGAACGGATCTGGATCCAAACGCCTGCGGGGGCCGGAGCGCTCGGAACCACCGTCGATGACTTTGTTCGTGGGCTGGAGAACGTGACGCGGATGACTGGGTCGATCGACGGCCAGCCAGCTATCTTCGTCACGTACCGCTTCAGCTTCGGTCGCTACGGGGAGGCGACTTTCGTCGCGCATCGCGACCGGGTCTACCGGCTCGATTTCACTGCCGGGGTGTTCACGTGCGAACCAATGCCCGGGGTTAGCGAGTTCGCGGTCTACAGAAGAGTCGTCAGCACGCTTCACTTTCTCGACTGAATCGCCGCCGCCCTCGCAACGGGATCCGGTTTCTTCTCGTCCGCCAACATCGTGTCCGACGTCTGCACGAGCGTCGTCAAGATCGACTGCTGTTGCGTGAACCGGTTAGACGATAGCTACGCAGTCGGTGGGTGAGGAGGGCGGCCGTCACGGGGCAGCCGCCATCTCGTTCACTGGCTAACCGTGTACTGGTAGCAGGCACTCTCTAGGACGACCGCCGAGGTCACCGCGTCGATCACGCGGAAGTGGATGTCGAACTCTGTGCCAAGTGGGATGGTCGACAGGTTTCGGAACAGATCCGCTCGACCGGTTCCCGTTTCGTCGGTCGTGATCGCCTGGGGAACAAGTCCCTGGCCGAGCGTCAGCCAATTCGTTCCAGTGCAGGCGTCGTTCACGTTCGTGTCCGTCGCACGCTGGAGGTTGTAGCTGCGGTTCGCAGCCAGGTCCCGAACCCAGACGTCGAGGTAGACGATCTTGTCGGCGTCTTTTGGCTGACGGAACTTCACGAGTCCGAAGCCATTGTCCGATTCGGCTGCGACCGGTCGCAGAATGACTTCGAGGTTGAAGTTCGGTGTCGCCGGTCCCCACGGCGGGCCGACCGCGTCGGCGGTGCTGGCCGCAGCGGCAACGGCTGTCAGCGCCACGAGAGCTGCCACGGTGATGCGTGCCATGAGTCGAAACACGTGCGAGTACCTCCTCTACGACTCTGAAGTCGGGTCTCGCTTTGCGAGGCCGGTATCAGCGTCCTGCGATCAGGAGGGCGTGGCTATGAGGTGCGTCATTAAAGGGGTGTGACGATCAGCACAACGACCGCAGAGCTTCCGCATCGAGGATCGTGATGGTCCCTCGGTCGACCGAGACCGCGCCAGACGTGACAAACCGGCCCAGGGCGCGGTTCACGTTCTCGCGAGTCGATCCGACCATCGCGGCGAGTTCGCCTTGAGCTACCCGGACCCCGATTCTGATTCCACCCTCGACCGGCTCGCCGTGCCGGTCCGCCAGCTGCAGAAGCTTGTGAGCGAGACGCCCCGGCAGGTCCAGGAAAGCGATCTCGGCCAGCTCCTCATCCTTGCGGCGGATGTGATCGACGAGCGTCGCGAGTAGCCGCATCGCGAGGTCCGGCGTCTTTCGGATCAGGGCGCGAAGGTCATCTTTGGTCAGCGCAATACAGCTCGTCGCCTCGACGGCCATCGCATCGGCCGTTCGTGTTCCGCTGGCCTCGAGCACGCCGAGCTCGCCCAGCATGTCGCCGGCACCGAGCAGACCGAGGACGAGTTCACGTCCCTGGCGCGAGGTGCGCGAGACCCGGACGAGACCGCGCTCGATCACAAACATCGAGTCGGCAGGCTCACCTTCTCGAGTGAGATACGTTCCCGCCGCGAAGGAGCGGCGTTGCACGCGCTGATTCAACGCGGCGGCAGCGCTCGGTGGGAGGCCCGCGAACAGTGGCGCCCGCAGCAGCACCGCGAGTGGATCGACCCCGCTGTCCACAACCGCGGCGGAGAAGGAGAGCCGATAGGTCTGGAGCGGAGCGGGCCTGCCCTCGACTGTGACGACGTCGCCGCTCTTGAAAGAAAACTCGGTGGCGACCGCGCGTGTCGCCGCATCGACGATGGCTTCCCCGGAGACGGCGCGGGCAGTCAAACGCGTCGCAGTGTTTGTGACTTCGCCGACCGCGGTGAAGTCTTTGAACCCGCCCCCGCCGACGTTGCCGCAGAACTCCGCTCCAGTTGAAATCCCGATGCCGATGTCCAACCAAGGGCCGCCGGACGTTCGGTAGCCCAGCTCGTCCAGAAGGGCAGCCGCGGCAGCGACGGCCTTGCGCGGGTAGTCGCGACCACTGAGTCCCGGCACGAACAGTCCCATCACCTGGTCGCCTGCGATCTGCCCCAGGACGGCTTCGTGTTTGAGGAGGACGCGCGAGGCGACGTCGTAAAAGCGATTCAGGAGGGTCGAGACCACGTCCCGCGCGGGCGACTCGGTCAAGCTCGTGTAGCCACGGACATGGGCGAACAGGATGCTGAGCGGGACGATTGCGCCGCCTTCCGGTGCCCACTCGAGGCAGCGCGCACAAACGTGCGGCGTCTTCTGAGACGGCCGATAGCCAAGGAGGCGGAAGAGCAGCGCGAGCGGTCCGCCGTAGGGCGCATTGCAGAACTTGCAGCGCGGGCGCCCAGGGATAAGTGCGAACACCCTTCGGCCGAGACGTGGCCCGAGGGTGCTATTCCCGTCGCCGCGGAGGATCGACGACCAGCGTTCGTCCATCTCCGCGTGGTTGCCAGTTGGCTCTGACACTGCCACTTTGACGCGATGGTATCGGCGAGCATGCGGCGCCTCCTCGTTGGAGCGGCCGCGATCGCGGCGAACCTCGGGTGGGTTCAGTTGGCCCCGGCCTTCGGCTTTCCGGTCACGGCGCCTGCGGGGATGTTGGACCGAATGCTCGGCGCAAGCCGCGAAGCTGGACCCGCAGGCTGGGCGCTGCTGTTGCTCGGTCTGGCGGCGTTCGCTGCCGTGATGTTCCTGGTCGTCGAACGACGAACACGGGTGGCGCTGGCGTCGCTGGCCTTCGCGGTCGGCGCGTGGTTCGTCTCGGGGGCAGTCCTGATGCCTCTGATCGGGCTCATCCAGGGCGCGCCCCCACCCAGTGCTCTCCCCACCGATCCGATGCGCGCGAACTTCTTCATGCTCAACCTTGGCCTTGGGGCAGCCGCCGAGGCGCTGGTCGGGTGGCTGCTCTTTGGTGCCGTGATCGCTGCCGGCCTGATGCTGAGGGTCAGTCTGAGAGCATTCGCGTTCGCGGTCGGCGCCGCCGCGCTCGCGGCCGCGATCGCTCTAGCGGTGCCGACATTCGGTGCGCAAGCGGGCGCGGCCCGGGTCGCCGAGGGCCGCATCGAGGCGCTACCGGCGTCGCCCGTTTTCATCAGCGTGCTCGAGCTTCCGCAGCCAGCGGGGGCTGTGCTCGGTCCGCACCAACACATCGCCGGCTTCGTCGTGGACGTCTCTGGGACCGCGTCGATGGTGATCGGGGGAAATGTCGTCGACGTCGGTCCTGGCGGCGCCGTCTTCACGGCGGACCAGCAGCTCCATGACCACGAGAATCGCGCGGCGGTCCCATTCGCGATCGCCTTGGTCCTTGTCGTCGCCGGCCTGAGCGTTGCGTTCGTGTTGCTGCAAGGGCGCGGCCCCGCTGTTGCGGTGGTGGCGGCGCTGCTTGTCGCGGGCACCGTTGCGACGGTTAATCCTCTGATGAACCACTGGTATTTCATCGGGGTTCGCCCTGCTGCCATGCGTGGTGCCGCGATGCCCGTACCGGCGGGGCACCGGACCTACGAGTCCGAGAACTTGACCGGTCTTGCGAGCGGACCTTATGTGGAACGGCTCACCGACCGCCGACTCGGCGCTGGCGACTCGGTTCGCGTTGTTGGTCCGGCAGCGATCGTCGTGCTCGACGGCCAAGCCACGATCACCGCCACTGGGCGGACGAACGGTTTGTCCGCTGCGTCGGGAATGACCATCGCGGCCGGGACGGAAGCGACAGTCCAGTCGGCATCTGGAAGTGCGAGAGTCCTGCTCGTCCAGCTGCTGCCGGCGAGCTGACGACAGCCCCCCTATATCTTCGTTCCCGAATCCGGTCTACTCGGACAGTTGGAGCCACCCGCGTTCGACTTTGACCAGCCCGGTTGTTTCAACATTGCGGATCTTGATCTGGTCGCACCTACCAGCCCGGTCTCGGTCCACTTGGCGAAGACGCGGCCGTATCCCTTGTGCTTGCGCAGTTGCCCACGGTCGCAACGACGAGATACTCGTGTTCGACACAGTTCCCACATCCGGGCGAATCGCAAAAGCGCGATATCGGTCTCGGTTCTCCGATCGAATGGGTAATCGAAGTGAAGATGGCGCGCTGACCGGACCCTATGAACCGATCCGTCTCGTGTGAGAGGTCATTGGTGGGTGCAGGCAGCGGGTTATACCGCTGGTTCCTGGTAGCCCGGGCGTTGCCTCCTGAGCCTCACTCGATGAGGGGACGGGCCACTATGCGCGATTTGTCGGTGTTCGCCGGTTGGTTTGGGTTGCCGACCAATGAGCTTCTCCTGCCCTGGAGGTCTATCTCAGCGGGACAGCCCGGCGGGTGGACATGAAGGCGACAGGACTGGAGCGCACCCATGGGCATCGTTGCAGGACACATCACCGTTGAGGCGCAGCAGCGCGAGTCCTACCTCGCGGGCTGCGCGGACCTGGTCGACCCCGGCCGTGTCAACATCTTCGAGCGCTGGAGTCGCAGGCGGCGCTGGAGACCTTCCGCAGCAGCGGCCCTGACACGGAACAGCGCCGGGCGATGCTCACGGTGTCCGTTCAAGAGAACGACCCGCCGACGTTCGGCAGGGTGCGGAATAATCGGCCGGACGGACTCTGCTGCGACGGATGAGATCGGCGCCGCGGTCCGGTGGAATCGCCCGACGACAAACTCGGCAAGAAGGGAACTGCGACCATGAAACTGACGACCGTGACGCACGTCTCCGTCGATGGAGTGATGCAAGGACTCGGCGGGGCGTACGAGGACCGTCGCGGCGGATTCGAGCGCGGCGGATGGGCCCCGCCGCTGTTCGTTGACGAGGCCTACACGTTCCTCAACGGGGTCTTCCAGCGCGCCGACGCGTTCCTGTTCGGCCGGCGGACCTACGAGATCTTCGCCGGCTCCTGGGGTGTGTGGCCAGATCCAGGTGACAGCCCGATCTGGACGGCATTGAACACGAAGCCCAAGTACGTGGCATCGACCACGCTCACCGGACCGCGCTGGGCGAACACAACCGTCCTCTCCGGTGACAGTGCGGCGGCCATCGGCGAGCTGAAAGCCAAGCCGGCGCGTGAGCTCCAGGTGCACGGCAGCGGCAACCTGATCCGCTGGCTCATCGACAACCAGCTGGTCGACGAGATCACCCTGCTCACCTATCCCGTGATCATCGGCCAGGGCACGCGGCTGTTCCCTGACACCGGCCGGGACCGGGCGCTCGAACTGGTCGAATCGCGGGCCACATCCAGCGGGGTCACGATCCAGGTCTACCGGCCCACCGGGCGCCCGCAGTATGCAAACCCCACCCCGATCACCTGACATAGGTGCCGCAGTCAGTGAGAGTAGGTCGTGCCTGGGTCAGCGCGGCGAACTCGCAGGCGTCCCTGCCACGAACAAGTCCGTGAAGGTGCCAGTGACCTTCATCGTCGACTACGAAAATGGAAAGGCGAAGCGCTGGAGCTCGTATCTCGACACGGCGACGCTTCTTCGTCAGATCGGCGCGATGAAGTAACGGACTCTGGGGCTCGACGGCTTCTGCCGTCGAGCCCTCTGCGACCATTCGAACTCAGGGGGGTCGCAGCCTAAGTCGAAGATCGCGGCGAACATGCGTCTCTTCTGCTCGGCGGTCATCGTTGGGCGCCCACCGTGGCCAGGCGTGCCATCATGCGAGCGATGCCCGATGCGCCAAAGCGATCTCCGCGACTCCCGCCCCGCTGGGTCGTCGTCTCGGCCTGGGTAATTCACCGCGCGATCCATCGGCTCAGTAGAGGCCGTATGGGCCTCTGGCCCCCGAAGCCGAACCGATGGGGGACGATGCGCCTCACAACGGTGGGCCGCCTTTCCGGCAAGGAGCGAAGCGTGATCCTCGGCTACTACGAGGACGGCCCAAACCTCGTGACCATGGCGATGAACGGCTGGGCCCAGGCCGAACCCGCCTGGTGGCTCAACCTGCAGGCGCACCCCGACGCTAGGGTGGAGCTACCAGGTGGCTCGCGCGCGATCCGTGGCCACGCAGCGCTGGGAGACGAGCACGAGCGCCTCTGGGCCCGATGGCGCGAGATGGGAGACGACCTCGATGGCTATGCGACCCGTCGCCCGTCTGGGACCGCAGTCGTCGTCCTCGAGCCGCGGCCTGCTTCCAGGTGACGCTCTAACCCTGCGGCACTTCCAGGAAGTCGGAGGTGGCCTGGCGCATCAGATCGAACCCGCCGTCGCGCACGCGGAGCGTTGTGATTGGCAGCATGAGCGCGTGAATAGCCGCCAGCGCGAGGGTCTCTGCTGTGGCGGGTAACTCAAAGGAGCGGCCCTCCGAGTCTGGAGCGTGACGAGGGTCTAGGCGGAGTTCCGCTAGTCCGCGACGAATGCTCGCAAGGGAGGCACGAGGTGCGGCTCGAACCCATCTGCGAAATGCAGCTCAGCTATCAGGGCGGCTTCTCACTCGTAAAGCCATACGGAGGCGAAGAAGGATCTGGCTACGGGCACGGCGATGGACGCGCCGAAGGCCCCAGGCTTTCGGGTGCCGTTCAGTGGGCGAACCATCCGCGAAGACGAAGCGACGGACGCATGTTGCCCAACGCCGGGGGTCTTGTGACTATGGAGGACGGGGCAAAGGTCACCTTTGTCATGCAGGGGCGGACGGTCTTCGGCCAGAACGCGAAAGGGGAGCGCGTAGGAGGACAGAACATCGTGATGTGGTTCGAGGCCGACGACGAGCGCTACAAGTGGCTCAACGACGCGATGTGCGTCGTCGAGGGAGTCATAGCCGGCCTGGGTGCAATCCGCTTCCGCGTGTTCGAGTGCGTGAACGAATTCATCGCGGAATCCTGAGGGCTGACCGCGGCCTTCGGCACGTTTTCTTAGACGTCCGAACCGTCACGATCGGCCCGCCCAGCGAAGCACCCGCAGCGCGCGCAGGGTGTTCCAGCGGCTGGGCCGGCCTTCGCGCTCGTCCATGTCGAAGTCGAGATCGCGGACGCGGGCGTTGACCATTTCGCTCTCGTGTGGGTTCTCGAGCGGCAATCGGCCTTCGGCGTCACGCTTGGAGCGGACCAGGTCGATGGCCTCGGCCACTCGCGCATCCGGCGTCACACCCGCTGCGCGCAGGTAGTCGAGCCCTCGCAGCGCGTCGTAGTGCCAGCCGGTCGGGAACGAGAACCGTGTGAAGGCCGGATCGATCAGCTCGCCGCTCGACAGCCGGCGCAGCATCCGGCGTTCGAGCAGGTATTCCTGCCCTCGCTCACGCGCCGCGGTCACCTCAGGTGAGCCGCCGGTCGCTCGCGCGTGCTCGAGAAGGCCCTCTAGGACGCTGATCGTCGTGTGGAACGATCCGCGCGTCGAGCCGTTCTCCTGCTCGCAATTCCACCCACCATCCGCCATCTGCTCGCCGAGCAGTCTCTCGACGGTGCCGCTCACGTCCAGGCCGAAGTACGAGCCGACCGTCACCACGCGTCCGTTGATGCACGGCTCGACCTCGCCCGCGAAGACTGGCGTGCCGTGCCACGGGCCGCGCGAGTGCCACGTCGCGTTGTCGCGGACGAGGCCGATCGCGTTCCGCGCCTGCTCGCTCGAAGCGTCGAGGCCCATGTCGCCGAGCATCAACAGGGCGAGCAGGGATGGCCACTCCGAATCCGACGTGTCGGTGTGCCACAGCCCATCCTCCCGCCGGAGAGCCAAGAGGCGCGCGCCCCAGCCTTCGGTGCCAACACGGGCACGCTCCGCGGCGACCTGGTCGGCCGACGTGTCGGTCAGGTCGCGCATCGCCTGCCAGCGAATCGCCGGGTCCGAGTCGAGCAGCCAGTCGATGACGGACACGATCTTTCTCCCGCGGAGCGGTGCCTTGGCGTGCGTGGGTGCGTTCTTCGTCATAAGCCGCTTTCTCGACGGACGGCGTTGGCCATGCGCACCAGCGCTGACTCGACCGCGGTCGCTTCGCCGTCCTCGATGTATGCCGCGAAGTGGCGTTTGACGTGCCCGAGGTGGATCGGTAGCGCCTGGCGGTACTTCTCCTCGCCCGCGTCCGTCAGCGCGATGTGCAAACTCCGCCGATCTCCTGGGCGGGCGAGTCGCTGGACTAAACCGGCCTCCACCAGACGGTCGACGAGCCTCGTCAGCCCGCTCTTACTGAACAGGAGTGCCGTCGCGAGTTGGCCCATCGTGAGGCGCTGGGCAGGCGCCATCCGCAGTTGGGCGAGTGCGTCGAACCAGGTGAGCGGCAGCCCACAGGCCGATTCGAGCTCCCGACTGAGGATGGTTTCCAGCGCCTTGTGCGCCGTGAGGAACGCGCCCCAAGCGTTCAGCCGTGGGAGGGTGAGGAGCTTCCGACCGAGCTCCGAAACATGCGCATCCTTTGTGGCCCGCGGCCTCGAGGACGCTTTGCTCGCCGACCGGGTCGCGACTCTCTGGCTGACGACACTCACCGCTTAAACCTAAACCATTGATTGTTCCGCGGACAGTTCATGAATGATCCTTACGCTTGACGATAGTACGCACAGCAACTATTGTCTACGCACATTACCTGCGAGGAGAACGGACATGAGTTGGACAGTCGATCCGATGCATACCCAGGTTGAGTTTTCAGCCAAGCACATGGGCCTCATGACCGTGAGGGGCCATTTCACCGGCGTGCGGGTGTCGATCGATCTCAACGAGGAAGACTTCACCGCCTCCTCGGTGAAAGCGACGATTGACGCTGGCACGCTCATCACCAACGACCAGCGCCGTGATGCGCACCTGAAGTCGCCCGACTTCCTGAATGTCGAGCAGTTCCCGACCATCACCTTCAATAGCACGCGCGTCGAGCGCGCGGCGCACGACCACTACAAGATGACGGGCGACCTGACCATCCGGAACGTGGCGCGGCCCGTCACGCTGGACGTCGTGTACTCAGGTGAGGCGAAGGATCCGATGGGCACCGTGCACGCGGGTTTCAGCGCTAACACGGCCATCAACCGCAAGGACTGGGGACTGACCTGGAACGTCGCACTCGAGACCGGCGGCCTGCTCGTGAGCGAAGAGGTCAAGCTCGCGCTCGAAGTCGAAGTGGTCAAGGCCGCTGAAGTGGCCGTCGCTTGAGCGGCCAAATCCTGATGGGGACGAGCAACGGCCGAG
>VBGU01000234.1 GCA_005881085.1 Chloroflexota bacterium
GCCCACTGATGTAGCGCGTCGATGAGCGGGATGGAGATCCAGCCCGGGAGCACGTCGATGATCGCCTGGCCGAGGCTGTCCGCGACGAACGGCATCCCGGCCATGCTGAGAAGGAACGCGACGTCGAGGGCGAAGAACATCGCCAGCGCTCCGACGAGCATCCCTGTACGTGCGCGCCGGTCGAACCGGCCCATGTATGGCACGATACGCCGCGTTGTCCTCGTCGCCCCTTCCCCTTTCTCCTGAAGACCTGTACGAGTTCCGCTTCCTCACGGATGCGCAGATCTCGCCCGACGGTGGACGCATCGCGTATTCCGTGAAGACCGCGAACGCGAAGCGTGATGGCTACCAGGGAGCGATCTGGCTCGTCTCGTCGGACGGCACAAAACCGCCGGCGCAGATCACCGCCGGGACATCGCAGGATTCGACACCGCAGTGGTCGCCCAACGGGGAGCGACTGGCGTTCACGTCGGATCGCGGCGACGTCCCGAAGGGGCGAAAGCGGCCGCCGCGTAACATCTTCGTCCTCGACCTCGCCGGAGGCGAGGCGCGGCAGCTCACGCGCTTCAGCGACGACTGCTCCGACCTTGCGTGGTCGCCTGATGGGCGGTCGCTCGCATTCGTCGTCCGCGATCCGAAGGACTCCGGCGACGAGGAAGACGGCGTCCGCGTGTATACCCGCGCGCGATACAAGTCGGATGAGGGCGGGCTCCTCGACGACCGCCACAAGCACATCTGGATCGTCGGTGCGGACGGTTCGGCACCGCGACGACTGACCGACGGCGATTGGGACGATGCTCAGCCTGGACTCTCACCGGACGGGCGCGAGATCGCGTTTGTCTCGAACCGAACCGACAAGCGCGACGTCAACACGGTTGCGGACATCCACGTCGTCACGCTTGCGGGCGAGACACGCCGCATCACCGACGGCGAGGGCAGCTACGGAAACCCGTCCTGGTCGCCCGACGGCGCGACGATCACGGCCTACGGCACCGACCGCGCGATCGGCTCCTCGGCTCGCAACATCCACATCTGGGCCTTCTCCAAAGCGGGCGGCCCGGGCATCGGGACAGATCTGCTCGACGGGTGGGACCGCTCAGTTGGCTCGTCGGTGATCAGCGACATGCGCGCGCACGCGCAGACGCTTCCCCCCGCGTGGACCCGCGATGGCCGCATTCTCTTTCTCGGCTCCGACCAGGGAACGGCGAACGCCTACTCGTGCGCGGCGCGCGGCGGCGATGTGCGAGCCGAGACCGTGGGGAGCCATCAGCTTGTCTCCTGGTCGCTCGACGACTCGCGGCGGCGCTTCGCCGCGGTCGTGGCGACGGCGACCGATCCCGGGAACCTTTTCGTCGGCGAGGTCGCCGGGCCGATGCGCAAGACGAGCTGCTTGAACGACGAACTTCTGTCATCGAAATACATCGCGGCACCGGAGCGGGTCGAGTTCACCGGCGCGGAGGGGTGGACGATCGAGGGCTGGCTCATGAAACCTCTCGGCTTCGATCCGGCGAAGAAGTGGCCGCTCGTTCTCGAGATCCACGGCGGGCCGCACACCGCTTACGGGCACTCCTTCTTTCACGAGTTCCAGGTGCTCGCGGGGCGCGGTTACGCGGTGCTTCTCACGAACCCGCGTGGGAGCCACGCGTACGGTCAACGGTTCGTCGAAGCGTGCGTCGGCGATTGGGGCGGGAAAGATTACGAAGACCTCATGGCCGGCGTCGATCACACGCTTGGTCTCGGCTGGGTCGACCCGAAGCGCCTCTACGTGACCGGCGGCAGCTACGGCGGTTTCATGACGAACTGGATCGTTGGGCACAACGATCGGTTTCGTGCCGCTGTCACGCAGCGGAGCATCTCGAACAACATCTCCGCGTTCGGCACGAGCGACATCGGCTGGCATTTCTGGGAGCACGAGATGGGGGATGCCACGCCCTGGCACGACAGCGAGAAGCTCATCTTCCGCTCGCCGCTCACGTATGTCACCAACGTGAAAACGCCGCTCCTCATCCTTCACGCCGAGCGCGACCTCCGCTGTCCGATCGAGCAAGCGGAGCAGCTCTTCACCGCGCTGAAGGTGCTCGGCAAGGAAGCGGTCTTCGTCCGGTTCCCCGAAGACAACCACGACCTCACGCGCGGCGGAAAACCGAAACACCGCGTCGAGCACGCGCGCCGGATCGCCGACTGGTTCGACGCGCACCCCTGACATGGGCGTCCGTCGCGCGACGGTCGATGACGCCGAAGCTTTCGAGCGGATACGCATCGGCACCTGGCAGGCGACCTATCGCGGTCTCTTTCCGGACGCGCTCCTGGATGGCATGCGGCCGAACGTCGAGCGGCGCCGGGATCGGCTCCGCGAGCTCTCGGAGTCGCACCCGGAGTTCTGCTTCGTCGCGGAGGAAGCCGGAGAGGTTGTCGGCTTCGCGATCGGCTGTCCCGAGCGCACCGGGGATCCCGTGTACAAAGGCGAGGTCGCCGCGATCTACGTCCTGCCCGCGCATCAGGGCAAGGGTCTGGGCCGGGCGCTTATCCGCGAATCGGTGCGAGAGCTTGCCGGGCGCGGGATGACCTCTCTGCTCATCTGGGTGCTCCGCGAGAATCAGATCGGGCGTGCTTTCTACGAGCGCCTCGGCGGGGTCCCTCGCCGCGAAAAGCCGGTCGATATGCCGGGTATCCCGAAAGGCCACGTCGAGGTCGCCTACTGCTGGGACGACACCGCGGCCCTCTTGGCTTAGCGGTCGAGTTCTAGGTCCTTCGGAGGCTCGTCCGGTAGGACCCAGCGGATGTAGGGCTTTGCCCACTTCACGTGAAACTCGTTCGCCCTTGCCGTCGCGGTCGCGTAGGTGCGCTCGAACGACGGCCCGTCGTGTGCGCCGAGTGCCGTGAGCACCGGGTTGAGCTGTGTGTTCTCGAACTCGAGCAGATCCTCGGCATATTTCGGGCGGATCTGCGCGAGCTTTCGTTGGAGCCCTCGGACACGCCGGGCGAAGTACGCGGCAAGTTCCCAGTTGCCACCGCGCGCGGCATACGCGCATTTCCACCAGGCATTGCCGACCGAGGCCATGATCTCGCCGGTGCCCGGGAGAAGCTGGGCGAGCTGCTCGAGCGAGAGCGGCGGGGAAGGCTTCGACAGCGGCTCGTCGCTCACCTTGCGATAGTACGAACGTGCGCGACTCACGACGCGGCTCGGTTGCCGCCTTCCTCGCGAACTTCCGTGCGAGCGAGATCCCGCTGCCGAAGCGGCTGGTCGTCACGGCGCGCAATTTCGCGCGACGTGCGACGCTCGGCCAAGGCTGCTGCGGACACGACGGGGAGCCGGGCTGCTGAGTGACCGCCAAGCCGGAGGGTCCTCCGCGCCGCTAGCATTGGTGACCCGGTGAAAGAGTTCTTCCAGGGCCGCCGTTTCGGCTTCTCGCCGCGCTCGGCGGTCGTCTACATCGCGGTTGGCATCGGTATCTCGCTCACGCTAAGTGACCTGATGGCCTGGTTTGCGTGGGGCCAGAGCGACACGAGCGGCTTTGTTGTTGTGTCCGATTGGCTCGCTCATGCCGTGACCGTGGTACTGGGCGTCGCGGTCCTTGCCGCGCTTGCCGAATACATCGACGTACCCGCCGACGATCGTTCGATCGCGAGGCTCGACCTTGTCGCCGGGCTCGTCGCGTTCCTGCTCTACGGCGCCTCGGCGTTCCTGCGCGGCTTCGACGTCGGCGCGGCCGCGGCGAGCACCGCGCCCTTCCTTCTCGCGATCGCGGGTCTCATCGTCGTGTTCGTCGACGCCGCGGTCGCCGCGAACCTCTACAGCGCGCGCGAGTGGGAAGAGCTCGACGAGGAGCCGATCCGCGAGCGACGTCCGCGAAGACGTGCCGTGAGCCGCTAACTAACTGCGGCGTTCCGCCGCGCGGCTCGAACGCCGCGGTCACGCCGCACGATCCGCGCTTCGCGCTCGCCAGATTCATCCCCGATCGCGCCGGCCCGCAGCTCGAACGCCAAGAGTGTGGCTTCCGGGTCGACGCGAAGGGTCCGGCGCGACCTCGAGTCGACCATGAGCGACTCAGCCCGCCGGGCATCGCGCGTGGCGGCGCCGATCAGGTGAAAGAGCTTGTACATCGGCTGACCTCCGCTGGTGATGCGCGCCACGCTCGCATCGCGGAGCGGCATGGACCAGACAACCGCGAACGCCGCGGATGTTTCGTGCATGACACTCAGGCGGAGGTCAGCCAATTCGCTCATAGACTCGCCGGATGATCCGCGTCGAAGATCTCGTGAAGAGGTACAAGAAGGCCGAGACGAACGCCGTCGACGGCATCTCGTTCCAGGTGAAGGCCGGCGAATTCTTCGTGCTGCTCGGCCCGAACGGGGCGGGAAAGACGACCACGATCTCGATCCTCACGACGACGCTTTCCCCGACGAGCGGCCGCGCGACGATCGACGGCAGCGATATCGGCCGCGAGGCGAGCGCCGTGCGCCGCAAGGTCGGAATCATCTTCCAGCGGCCAAGCCTCGACCAGAACCTCACGGCCGAGGAGAACGTCCGCTTCCACGCGGTCCTCTACGGCATCTTCCCGTATGCGCCGACCTATGGGCTCATGGCCCGCGGTTATCGCGGGAAGGTGGAGGAGTTCGCGAAGCTTCTTGGGATTGCGCGCGACATCCACAAACCGGTGAAGA
>VBGU01000262.1:0-6232 GCA_005881085.1 Chloroflexota bacterium
AGCCGCTCGGTCCGCGGGCGCACGTCTTCTACCGCGCTCTTTTCTATTTGCCGCTGGTGAACTCGGCGATCCTCGTGGCGATGGTGTGGCGCTGGATCTTCAACGCCAATCCATACGGCCTCGCGAACGCGGCGCTGAGCCCATTCGGGCTGGGCCCCTACCTGTGGATCGGAAGCTCGGACCAGGCGCTCATCGCGGTGATCCTGAGCGCCGTGCTGACGATCCCGGGCGGCGGCGTGGTCCTCTACTCCGCGGCGATGGGGTCGCTCCCTCGGGAGCTCTACGAGGCGGCGGACCTCGACGGCGCGAGCTGGTTCTCGAAGTGGCGCCACATCACGGTGCCGCTTTTGCGGCCGACAACGCTTTACCTGCTCGTGATCTACACGATCCTCGCGTTCCAGCTGTTCGAGCGCGTGTACATCATGACGAACGGCGGCGGGCCGAACAACGCGACGATCACGATCGTGCAGCTCATCTACTCCACGGCGTTCCAGTTCGGGCGCTACGGGCTCGCGAGTGCGATGGCGGTGGTCCTGTTCGGAATGGCGCTCGTTGTCGCTGTGCTGCAGTTCCGCTCGCTTCGGTCCGATGTCGAGTATTAGGCAGCGCCTTCCGGTCCATGTCGTTCTGCTCCTCGCGGGCGGGCTGTCGCTCTTCCCGTTGTACTGGCTGTTCCTGACGTCGCTGTCACCGACGCAGTACGTGGTGCGGGTGCCGCCGGAGATCGTGCCGCGTGAGCTAACGACCGCGAACTACGTGCGGCTCTTCGAGACCACGCCGATCGTTCGGTGGCTGTTCAACACCGTGGTGATCGCGGGCGTGATAACCGCATTCCACCTTCTCTTTGATTCCATGGCCGGATACGCGTTCGCCAAGCGGCGCTTCCCGGGAAAGAACGTGATGTTCTGGCTGGTGGTGAGCACGCTCACGGTGCCGGCGCAGGTGACCCTGATCCCGGTGTTCTTCATCCTGCGGTTCTTGGGCTTGCTCGATACCTATCCCGGCGTGATCCTTCCGGGACTGGCTGACGTGTTCGGCATATTCCTGATGAAGCAGTTCATCCAGACGCTACCGACAGAGCTCGAACACGCCGCGCGCGTCGACGGCGCGTCGGAGTGGCAGGTATACCGGCACATCATCGTGCCGCTTTCGCGTCCCGCGCTCGCGGTGCTCGCGATCTTCACCTTCCAGCGTTATTGGAACGCCTTCATCTTTCCGCTCGTCATCCTGCACGATCCATCGAAATATCCGGTGCAGGTGGGTCTCGCGACCCTGCAGGGCGAGTTCAACACCGACTACGGGATGCTCATGACCGGCGCCGCGGTTGCGGCGATCCCGATGATCGCCGTGTTTTTCGCGTTCCAGCGGCACTTCATCGAGGGAATCCGCATCGGCGGAGTCAAGGGCTAGCGCGGCGACGCTCTAGCTCCGCCAGCTCTCGGCGAAGTATTTTCCCGGACGCCGTGCGCGGCACCTTCTCGATGAACTCGATCTCGCGAACGCGCTTGTAGTCGGCGATCCGCTCCTTCACGAATGCGATGAGCTCATCGGCCGTGGCCTGGGCGTTCGGTCGAAGCTGCACGAAAGCCTTCGGGATCTCGCCGGCCTCCTCGTTCGGTTTGCCGATTACGCCGGCGTCGGCGACCGCGGGGTGCTCGCAGAGCACCGCCTCGACCTCAGCCGGTCCGACACCGAAGCCCTTGTACTTGATGAACTCCTTCTTGCGATCGACGATGAACACGTAGCCCTTGTCGTCGCGGCGGCCGACGTCGCCGGTGTGGAACCAGCCGTCGCGGATGACGTCGGCCGTGTCCTGCGGCTTGTTCCAGTAGCCCCGCATGACCTGGGGGCCGCGAACGCAGATCTCGCCGACCTCTCCATCCGCGAGCGTCTTCGTACCGGTCTCGAGGTCGACGATCTTGTCCTCTGTGCCGGGAACCACTCGCCCGATCGACTCGAGCACGGCCGCGTCCATGGGGTTGGCGTGCGTCACCGGCGAGGTCTCGGTGAGGCCGTAACCCTGGATGATCGGCTTGCCGATGCGCTGGATCATTCGACGCGCGGGATCAGGCGCGAGCGGGGCCGCGCCGCTGAAGAAGAAGCGCACCGAGGAGAAGTCGTGCTTCTCCACCTCGGGACTCATCGCGAGCCCCAGGACGATCGGCGGGACGATGAAGCAGACCGTCGCACGATGACGTTCCACGAGTGTGCAGTACTCGACCATGTCGAAGCGGGGCATGACCACCTGCGTCGCGCCAAGGCTGATCGCACCGGTCATGAGCAGGTTGAGCGCGTAGATATGGAAGTACGGAAGGACGTTGAGGAAGACGTCGTCGCGCCGAACGGGCACGGCGGCGAAGAACTGCTGCTGGTTCGCCGTGAGGTTCGCGTGCGTCAGCATCACGCCCTTCGGGAATCCGGTCGTGCCGCTGGTATAGGGGAGCGCGGCAAGGTCGTTCATCCCGACCTGGACCGAGATGCCGAGGTCCGGTTCATCGGCCAGCAGAAGATCATTGAAGCGCTCGACGCCGCTCGGCGCGGCGTCGCCGGTCACCGCGAACGCACGGACGCTCTTGAGCTCGGATCGGACGGCGTCCACGACCGGTGCGAGGGCCGCGTGGTACAGGACCGCGGTCGCTCCCGCGTCGTCGACCTGGAAGCGGACCTCGCGCTCCTTCGACTGCGCGTTGATCGGATTCACGACTGCGCCGATCTTCAGCGTTCCGTAGAAGGCGATGACGAACTCGATGGAATTCGGCATGAAGATGGTCACCCGGTCGCCGGGGCGGACGCCCCGTTTCGCGAGCGCGGCCGCGAGCTGATCGCTCAGCTGATCGATCTCGCGGAAGGTCACGCTGCGGTCGCCCATGAGGAGTGCCGGCTTGTCGCCGACCTCGCGCGCGACCTCGCGCAGGCGGTCCTGAAGGGTGATCTCGCGGTACGTGAACGTCGTCGTCGGTCGTGCCGGTGAAACCGCCATAGTGTCCTCCCCCTACCGTCGCGCCCGGCGCGATTCTAGGCTCCAGAGAGCGCGCCGAACTATCGTTGGGCCGTGATACCGAGCACCCCATTCGGCAGCACCGGGCACCAAAGCCGCCGCACCATTTTCGGCGCGGCCGCGCTCGGCAAGGTCACCGACGCCGAAGCCGACCGGGCCCTCCAGCTCGTGCTCCGCTACGACCTGAACCACCTCGATACGGCGGCGAGCTACGGCGATTCGGAGCTCCACATCGCGCCATGGCTGAAGCGCGAGGGCCGCGACCGCTTCTTCCTCGCGACCAAGACCGGTAAGCGCACCTACCCCGAGGCGCGCGACGAGATCCGGCTATCGCTCAACCGGTTGGGTGTGGACCACGTCGATCTCATCCAGCTGCACAACCTCGTCGACCAGAACGAATGGAACATCGCGATGGGCAAGGACGGCGCCCTCCGCGCGGCCGTCGAGGCGCGGGACGCCGGGCTTGCGCGCTTCATCGGCGTGACTGGGCACGGACTCGAGGTGGCGCGGCGGCATCGCGAAAGTCTCGAGCGCTTTCCCTTCGACAGCGTCCTCTTCCCTTATAACTTCACGCAGCTGCAGGGCGAGGCGTACGCGCGGGAGGCCGAGGTGCTGATCGCGCTGTGTCAGAAACGAGGCGTCGCCATTCAGACGATCAAGGCGATCACGCTCGCGCCCTGGCCGGGCGATCGGCCCGCGCGGCCGACGACCTGGTACGAACCGCTCACCGAACAGCGTGACATCGATGTCGCCGTCCGGTTCGTCCTCGGTCGTCCGGGGATCTTTCTCAACACCGCGAGCGACATCGACCTTCTGGCGAAAATACTTGACGCCGCGGACCGTGGCGGACGAGCGCCTAGCGACGAGGAGATGGAGGATCTGGTGCGACGCCGTGAGATGGCGCCGCTCTTCGCCTAGCCGATGGTTCGCTCCTATAACCAGGTAGCGGGGCGCCGCCTTGATCGGATCGGGGCGCTCTCCGATGGTGTCTTCGCGATCGCGATGACCCTCATCGTTTTCGAGATCCACGTACCCGATCCGGGACCGATCCGCTCGGTCCGCGGCTCGTCACCTACCTGCTGAGCTTTCTGACCCTCGGGATCTTCTGGAACGCCCAGCAAGTACAGATCAACCACTTCACCACGGCCGATCGCGATCTCACCTGGCTCCACCTCGCGTTCCTCGCGGCCGTCGCGCTGATGCCCTTCTCGACATCGCTTCTCGCGGAGTTCATTACTTTCCGCCTGGCCCTCGTGGCGTACTGGGCGAACATCCTTCTTCTCGGCGTGATCGTGTACATCGCCTGGATCTATGCGGAAGCCCACGCCCTTCTGGACAAGGACGCTGGACCGTTGGTGTCGGGGCTGATCAAGCGGCGCATCGTCTTCGCTCAGGCGCTCTACGCCTTCGGCGCGCTGCTCTGCCTAATCAACCCGCTCTGGAGTATCGCCTTCATCGTCCTCGTGCAGCTCAACTTCGCGATCGCGCCGAAGATCCCATACCTCTCGCGGCTCTAGCGCGACTCCAGCGGCTTCCGTCCTTCGGGAGCGGGGAAGGATTCGTCCAGCTCGTCGAGGTCGCGCTTGGTCAGCTTGATGTCGGCGGCGCCGCGGTTCTCACGAACGTGCTTGGGGTCCGCGGCCTTCGGTATCGCGATGACGCCGTCGTCGCGGATGACCCAGGCGAGGGCGACCTGTGCGGGCGTCGCGTCGTGCCGCTCGGCCACGCGTTTCAAGATCGCATGCGGGTGCGTGAGCAGTCCCTCCTCGACAGGCGAGTACGCCATGACCGGGCGATGCCGCTTGCGCATCAAGGGGAGGAGATCCCACTCGATGCCGCGGCGCTCGAGGTTGTAGAGCACCTGGTTCGTGACGATGCGCTCTAGGCCGCCTTTGAGCCGGGCGAGCTCGGTCACGTCGTCGACATCGAAGTTGCTGACCCCCGCGTAGCGGATCTTCTTCGCCTCGAGCAGGTCGGCGAATCCGGCCAGCGTCTCTTTCAGCGGCACATCGCCGCGCCAGTGCAGGAGGTAGAGGTCGATCTGCTCGATGTCGAGCCGCCGAAGGCTCCGATCGCATGCCGCCGCCATGCGTTCGCGCGTCGCGTTCTGTGGATAGAACTTCGTGACGACGAACACCTGATCGCGGCGGCCCGCGATCGCCTCGCCGACGATCCGCTCCGCACCTCCGTCGGCGTACATCTCGGCTGTGTCGATGAGCGTCATGCCGAGCTCGATGCCGGTGCGAAGGGCGGCGACCTCGTTTTTGCGTTTGCTGAGGTTCTCGCCCATGCGCCACGTGCCCTGTCCGAGCACGGGCACGGTCTCTCCGCCCGGAAACGTGGTGGAAGGAATGCGTGGCACCGCGAGCGATCGAGCACGAGCTATGCCGCTACGACCCTCGCCGTGCCCGCAACGTCAGGTAATAGAAGAACCCGCCGATGAGGAGGACGGGCAAGAGGCTCAGGATGATTGAGCCAACCACGCTGAGCGGCGGGGTGTCGGGCTCATACCGGAGCTCGATCGTCTGCGAGGCATGCGCGGCGTTGTAGTCCAGGACAGCTCGCCCAACGAGGGTGTCAGGCTCCGACACCGTCGTCCGTTCCTTGTGCCCAGGGCTGTCACGCAACTCGAGAGTCGCTGTCGATCCAGCGATGGTCACTGCTCGCACCTGTCCGGCGTTGATGTCGCGGAGCGCTTGCGTCACGTCGACCTCCGGCACAGCCGGCGTCTGCGATCGGTACGCGTATAGGAGTCCGAGTCCCATAACAACGAGAAGCAGCGTGAGGATCCCGTTCTGAAAAATGCGAGATCGTGGCGCGGGACCGAGCGGCCCCCGCGATCCAGCGGGTATCGCGAGAGCACCCGAGTCGCGGAATCCGCCACAACGGCACGGAACTCCACCGACTTCGCGGTAGCAGGGGCGCTCGATCGGTGGATCGGACCGAAGGCGCGCGCGGACCGCATCGCGGTCATGCCAATCGCGGGTGTGACCGCACGTGTCGCAGATTGCGCGCGCGTCGAGCACGCGCGAACTCTAGCGAGCCGTGCGGCTCAGTGGATCCACGTAAGCGTGCACATGTCGGGGCAGCCGAGTGCGACCTTCGTCGCGTACGTGAGGTCGAACTCGCGGCTCAGGATCGTAGGGCCGCGGTCGACGACCGGGATGGTCACCTCGTTCGGCCCGTATTTCAGATGCACGAGGGTGCCGCAGGGAAGTGTGCGGTGGGCCACTC
>VBGU01000262.1:6256-6645 GCA_005881085.1 Chloroflexota bacterium
CGATTTCCGTAGAGCCCGGGGCCGTAGTACGAGGCGAGCACGGTGGTCGTGACCAGTGGTGAAGGCTGCGGAAGTGGTGCCGGCGGCGTCCCGTCCGCATTGAGGACGGTCACCACCCAGAAGACACCGAAGTCCTCCATCCACTGCGCGCCCTCGATGAGCGGACGGAGCGCGACGCGAAACGTCCCGGGCACCGGCGGTGCCACCACCTGGAACTGGAACCACGCGATCTGATTCGGCCCGACGTACGGCGCAGGCTGCGCGGCCAAACGGTTGTAGCGCGGCCAACCCGTCGCCGGCGAACCCGCGGTGCCGTCTCCGCCGAGGATGCTTGCGGAATCCTGACCCGGTTCGGGCAGCCACGTGCCGAGATACGCGACCTCGCCCAT
>VBGU01000093.1 GCA_005881085.1 Chloroflexota bacterium
CGACTTCTTCCCGCTGACCGTCGACTTCGAAGAGCGCCTTTACGCCGCGGGCAAGATCCCGGGCTCGTTCCCGCGCCGCGAGGGCCGTCCGTCGGAGGAGGGCATCCTCACCGCGCGCCTGACCGACCGCCCGATCCGCCCGCTCTTTCCAAAGGGCTTCCGCAACGACGTTCAGATCATCGTCTCCGCCTGGTCCGCGGATCAAGAAAACGACTACGACGTCCTCGCCGTGAACGCGGCGTCCGCGGCGCTGACGCTCTCGGACGCTCCGTTCGAGGGACCGATCGGCTGCGTTCGCGTCGGCACCGTGGACGGCGAGCTCACGCTCAACCCAACGATCCAGCAGATGCTCGAGAGCAAGCTCGACCTCGTCGTCGCCGGCACGCGCGACTCGATCATGATGATGGAGGCCGGTGCGCACGAGGTCACCGAGGACTTCCTCATTCAGGCTCTCACGCTCGCGCAGGAGGGCATCAAGAAGATCTGCGAGGCGCAGATGGACCTCCAGCGCGCCTCGGGCAAGCCGAAGATGGAATACATCACCGTCGTCCCGGACCCGGCCCGTCTTGGCGCCGTCACGACCTTCCTGCGACAGCGTCTGCGGGCCAAACTCCGTAACCCGGACAAGGCACAGCGCGAGGCCGGCCTCGACGAGCTCAAGCTCGAGGCCGTCGCCCAGTTCGCCACCGGCGAGAACGCGCCGCTCACACTCGAGGAGGTCAGCGCGGTCTACGAGCAGCTCCTCGAGGACGAGTTCCGCAAAGCCGTCACCGAGGAGAACCTCCGCCCCGACGGCCGCGGGACCAAGGACATCCGCCAGCTATCGATCGAGGTCGGGGTCCTGCCGCGCACGCATGGATCCGCCGTCTTCACGCGGGGACAGACCCAGGTCCTATCGGTCGCCACGCTCGGTCCCGGCGGCGACGAGCAGATCATCGACACCCTCTCGCCCGTCGACACCAAGCGCTACATGCATCACTACAACTTCCCGCCGTACTCGGTCGGCGAGGTCCGCATGATGCGTGGCGCCGGCAGGCGCGAGATCGGCCACGGCGCGCTCGCCGAGCGCGCGCTCATCCCGGTGCTTCCGACAAAGGAAGAGTTCCCGTACACCATCCGCGTCGTCAGCGAGACGCTCGAGTCGAACGGCTCGTCGTCGATGGCGTCGACCTGTGGCTCGACCCTCGCGCTCATGGACGCCGGCGTCCCGATCAAAGAGATGATCGGCGGCATCGCCATGGGCCTCGTCACCTCGGGGGACAAGTGGACCGTCCTCACGGACATCCAGGGCCTCGAGGACCACTACGGGGACATGGACTTCAAGGTCACCGGTTCGGCGAAAGGCGTGACCGCGCTCCAGATGGACATCAAGATCAAGGGAATATCGCTCGAGATCATGCGAGCGGCGTTCCAGCAGGCCCGCGAGGCGCGTCTCTTCATCCTCGAAGCGATGCGCAACGTGATCAGCGAGCCGCGCCCCGATCTTTCGCACTGGGCTCCGCGCATCGAAACGATCAAGATCCAGCCGGACAAGATCCGCGAGGTCATCGGCCCAGGCGGCAAGATGGTCCGCGCGATCCAGTCCGAGACCGGCACGACCATCGAGCTGGAGGACGATGGCACCGTCCGCATCACCGGCGCCAAGGCCGAGGGGCGCGACAGGGCTCGCGCGATGATCGAGGGCCTCACCAAGGAGCCCGAGGTCGGCGAGGTTTATGACGGCAAGGTCACTCGGATCATGAGCATCGGAGCGTTCGTCGAATACCTTCCCGGGAAGGAAGGCCTCGTGCGGATCAGCGAGCTCTCGTCCGAGCGCGTGAACAGCGTCGAGGATGCCGTCAAAGTCGGCGACAAGGTCAAGGTCAAGGTCGCCGAGGTCGACCGCATGGGCAGGGTGAACCTCTCGATACGGGCCGTGAACGAGAACGGCAACGACTACGAGACCCGTCAGCGCGCCGAGCGCGAGCGGTACCGCGAGCGCGACGAGCGCGGTGGCGGTCCGCGACCGGGCGGCGACAGGGGTGGCTTCCGACGCGGCGGTCCGCCGCGCCGATAATTCCACATCCTCACCCTCGTCCTTCCTGCGTATAACGAGGCGCGTCGCATCGAGGAGAGTCTCGGGCGATGCGCTGAGTTCTTTCGCGACCGCGAGATCGAGGGCGAGATCATCCTCGCCGACGACGGCTCCACCGACGCAACGGCGGACACGTTTCATCGTGCGAAGGTCGCGCATTCGCATCTTGGCCTGAGCTTCAAGGTGTTGCGATTGCCGCACCGCGGCAAAGGCGCGGCCGTCCGCTCCGGCGTGGAGGCGGCCACCGGCGACCCGATCGTTTTCCTCGACGCGGACCTGACGATCCCCGTCGAGATCATCGATCTCTTCAATACCGCGCTGGACACGGGCGCCGACATCGCGATCGCATCGCGCTACGTGCCGGGGTCGGTCGTGGATCGGCCCTGGTGGCGTCGCGTGATGGGGGACGTCTTCCGGACAGCGGTGCACCTTCTCGTCCCGACCGGCATCCGCGACACGCAGTGCGGCGGCAAGATGTACACGGCCGAGGCCGCGAAGGACCTCTTCCGGAAGCAACGGCTGAACGGGTTCGCGTTCGATGCAGAGGTGCTGTTCCTCGCCCGACGCGCGGGCTACACGGTGCGCGAGATCCCGTTCGCGCTCCGGCAGCACGGCGAGACGCGCATCGACTTCCTCGCCGACACACCGAAAATGCTGCGCGATCTCTTCGTCATCCGCCTCAATGCGATGCGCGGCGTGTACAGCAGATGAACCTGGTGGTCACCGCGGACGATCTGGGCCTCTCCCCAGGTGTCACGAAGGGCATCCTCGAATCGCACCGCAAAGGCATCGTCCGCTCGACCTCGCTCATCGTGACCGCCGACTCGTCCGCAGAGGCGGCCGCACTGGCGCGGATGGAGCCAGACCTCGAGGTCGGTCTCCACATCGACCTCGTGGGCGGGTGGCCGGTGAGCGAACCTGCGACGGTCCGGAGCCTCGTCGACGAAGAGGATGGGAGGTTTGTTGGGCTCGCCGAGCTCACCAAGCGGCTTTTCAGCGGCCGCGTCCGCGCGCGCGAGCTCGCCGGCGAGGTCCGCGCCCAGGCGGCTCTGGCGCGTTCCTGGGGGATCCTCCCGCTGGCGTGGGACTCGCACCGCCATGTGCATTTGATGCCTCCTGTGGCCCTCGTGGTCGGGCGCGTGGCTCGTGACGAGGGCGTGCGGTGGGTCCGCCGCGCCCGGTCGCCTCGTGCCTGGAGCGGACCAAAGGAGACGGCGCTCCGCGCCGCCACGTTCGTCTCGGCCGTGGCGTACCGGGGCATACCGGGGAACCGCTGGTACGTCGACGTGACTTCCCAGCGGCCGCGCCTCGACGCGGCAGGGGTCGCGCTCCTTGCGGCCTATGGAGGACTGGGGGAGATCGGAGCGCATCCTGGGTATGTGGACGACGAGCTTCGTGCGGCCGACACCCTCGTCGACGACCGACCGAGGGACCTCGAGATCCTGACCGATCCGCTGCTCCGGATGGCTTTCGGGAGCGAGGCAGTCCGCTGGCGCGTGCCCTGATGCCTGGCGCGAGCACGAGCGCTGCCCTGAACCGGGCGGTCCACCGATATCGCGCGGCGCCGTTCGCTGCCCGGCTCTTCGTGCATGGTCGCGCGTTCCTCTCCGACCTCGCCTTCGTCGAACGGTTCGTTCCACGGAGGGGTTTTGTCGTCGACCTCGGTTGCGGTCACGGGCTTTTCCCCTGCCTGCTGCGCGAGGCATCCGAACAGCGACGTGTGCTTGGCATCGACCTCGACGAGCGCAAGATCGAGGTCGCGCGCGGGGCCGTGCGCGATACGCAGTGGCTACGCTTCGAGGTCGGCGACATCATCAAGGACCAGCCGCCGCACTGCGACGCGGTGACGATCGTCGATGTCCTGTACCTCCTGCCGTTCGAGGACCAGGAGCGGGTGCTGAAGAATGCCGCGGCCGCGCTCGGCGAGGGTGGACCGCTCATCGTGAAGGCCCAGGAGCGCCGCACCGACCCGCGTTACGCGATCACGTACGCGCAGGAGCTGGTCACGGTCGGGCTCGGCTTCACGCGCGGCGGTCACGAGCGCTTCTATTTCGCGTCGCGCGATGAGGCCCTCGCGATGTTCGGGCGCACTGGATTCGTCGTCGAAGTAGAGGAGATGCCGCGCCGGCCATACACCGACGTGGTCTATCTGGCGCGGAAGGCTCCTCTGAAGCCTTCCCCCGCCGCATAATCAGCCCGTTGAACGACGCCTCGACCGATCTCCGGCTCGTCGCCGACGAGATCCGCGCTTGCACCGCGTGCCCGCTGCATCGCAGCGCAAGGCAGGCAGTCCCCGGAGACGGCAGTGCTGACTCCGGGATCTTCTTCCTCGGTGAAGCGCCCGGCTATCACGAGGACCTCCAAGGCAAGCCTTTCGTCGGCGCCGCAGGCCAGTTCCTCGACGAGCTCCTTGCCGGCATCGGGCTGGACCGGCGGAAGGTGTTCATCACGAACGTCGTCCGCCACCGCCCGCCGGAGAACCGCGACCCACTACCAGAAGAGATAGCCGCCTGCCATATGTGGCTGCTCCGCCACCTCGAGGTCCTTCAACCGCGCGTCATCGTCACGCTCGGGCGGCACGCGATGGGGAAGTTCTTCCCAGGCGAGTCCATCTCGCGCATCCACGGCAAGCCCCGGAAGACCCCCGACGGCCTCCTCATCTTCCCCGTGTACCACCCGGCCGCCGCCCTGCATCAGCCCGCATTGCGCGACGCGCTCCACGCGGACTTCGCCGCGTTGGCGCTCTTCCTCGCGACCACTCCGCCAACGAAAGAGCCGGAGGAGAAGCCGGTGGAGCAGATAACGCTCTTTGGCTAAGTCGAACGCGTCGCTGCGGGTCGTTCCGCTCGGCGGCGTCGGTGAGATCGGCAAGAACATGCTCGCGATCGAGGTCGGCGATGACATCGTCGTCATCGACGCCGGCCTCATGTTCCCTGACGAGGGGATGCTCGGCATCGACCTCGTCATTCCCGACATGACGTACCTGCGGCAGCGGAAGAACAAGATCCGCGGCTTCCTCATCACTCACGCGCACGAGGATCACATCGGCGCGCTGCCGTATGCGCTGCGCGATCTGCTGGAAGTCCCGATCTACGGCACGAAGCTCACGCTCGGGCTCATCCGCACGAAGTTGAAGGAGCACAAGCTCTCGGAGCGGGCGACCTTCCGCGAGATCGAGCCCGGCAGGCCGTTCACCATCGGCGGGTTGCGGTGCGACTCGTACTACGTCTGCCACAGCATCCCCGATGCGGTCGGAGTCACCATCGAGACTCCGTACGGGACCGTCGTGCACTCGGGTGACTGGAAGTTCGACCACACCCCTGTCGACGGCCGGCAGACCGACTTCGCGCGCCTCGCGGCGATCGCGGCGAAGGGCGTGCTCCTCTTGATGTCGGACTCGACGCGCTCCGAGCAGCCTGGCTACACCCAATCCGAGCGTCACGTCGCCGAGATGTTCGACGCGATCATGTCGCGCGCGCCCGGCCGCGTGATCACGACCACCTTCGCCTCCAACATATCGCGCATCCGCCAGATCGTGGAGATCGCGCACGCGTGGGGACGGAAGACCGCGATCGTCGGCCGCTCGATGGAGAACTACACGAAGACCGCGCGCGAGCTCGGCTATCTCGAGTATCCGGAGGGCTCGATCGTTAGCCCGCACGAGATCGGCAAGCTCGCCGATCACGAGCTCTGCATCATCACGACCGGGAGCCAGGGCGAGCCGACGAGCGCGCTGTCGCGCATGGCGCTCGGCGACCACCGTCACGTCGCGGTGAAAGAGGGCGACACCGTCGTCATGTCGGCGACGCCAATCCCCGGGAACGAGGAGCTCGTCTCGCGGACCGTCGACAACCTCTTCAAGCTCGGCGCCGAGGTCATTTACGACCCGCAGAGCCGGCCGCACGTTTCGGGACACGCGAGCCAGGAAGAGCTGAAACTCCTTCTCAATATCCTCCGGCCGAAGTACTTCCTCCCCATCCACGGCGAGTACCGGATGCTCGTCCGCCACGCGCGCTTGGCGATGGACCTAGGCGTCGAACCGAAGAACGCGTTCGTGCTGACGAACGGGGACGTCCTCCAGATCGACGAACACGGCGCGCACGTGGGCGAGAAGGTTCAATCCGGCGTCGTCTACGTCGACGGCCTGGGCGTTGGCGACGTGAGTCAGTCGGTCATGCGCGACCGTTGGTCGATCGGCAGCGACGGCATCTTCCTCGTCGTCGTGACCATCGAGCAGCGGACCGGCGCGGTGGTCGCCGGCCCCGACATCGTGACAAAAGGCTTCGTGCCCGAGCACGACGCCGCGGAGCTCGTCGAGACCGCGAGGCAACGGATCCTGGACGGCCTCGCCGAAGCGCAGACCGGCGAGCACCTCGCCGAGCCGTCCGCGCTGAAAGATGCGATCCACAACAGCGTCGTGAACTTTCTCTACGAGCGCACCAAACGGAGGCCCATGGTGCTGCCCGTGATCATGCAGGTCTAGGCCGGTGGCGCGCAGAGCAACAAGCTCGCGGCGCAGAGGCGCGACACCGGCGATGGAGCCGCGCATCCGCGACGAGATCGGTGCGATCGCGGTCGTCGCGTTCGCCCTCCTGTCGACGGTCGCGCTCGCGACGGATCAGGGCGCGGTGCTGCAGTGGTGGCGTTCGGCGCTCTTCGCGGTGCTCGGGTGGGCGGCGTGGCTCGTGCCCCTCGCGCTCGGGGCGATCGCGCTCGAGCTCTGGTTCGGGTTCATCCGCCGCGAGACCGTGCTGCCGATACTCGGCGGGCTCGTCATTGTCGTCGCGCTTCTCGGGCTGACACGTCATTACGTGCACGACGACGTCGCCGGCGGGTTCGTCGGAGGCGCTGTCGCCAAGGCCGCAGCGGGTCTCTTCGGTCAGATCGGTACGCCGATCGCGCTCGGGGCTCTCCTTCTCGTCGGCGTTGTCATCGCCGCGAACCGCACGATCGCTCAGATGTTTGTACCAATCTGGCGTCAGCGGCCCGCCATCGGCGGGCTCAAGTCCGGCACGCTTATTCCCGGCGGAACGGCCACGCGCTTCGACCGCTTCGGCGAGGACGGCGACGACGAGGCGGCTGAGCCCGTGCGAATACACATTCCCGAGACCAAGCCCCAGCGCGCTCTCGGCCCGTCTCAGGCTCAACTTCCGAAACCCTCTTTACGCGACGAGGACCCCCCGGCCTCCGGCCGGGCCCCCGTCGCGCGGGGGCCCTCGGAAGTTGAGCCGCCGTCGGACAGTGCTCGGCAGCCTTTCGCGGTGTCTGCCGCTGGACTCGCATCCGCCGCCGTCATCGCCGAAGGCGTTTTGCACGCCGATCCCCCGGACAAGCCTTGGGTTCTCCCCGCGCTGGATGCTCTAGATCAGGGATCCGCAGCTCGCTCGGGCAAGGACGAGCTCATCCGAAACAAACGCGTCATCGAGGAGACCCTCTCGCACTTCGGGATCGCCGCGACGATCGTCGACGTGTTCGTCGGACCGGTCGTTACGCGCTACGAGCTCAAGCCCGCAGCCGGGGTCAAGCTCTCGCGGATCGAGGCGCTGTCGGACGACCTCGCGCTCGCTCTTGCCGCAAGGACGCTCCGGATAGAGGCGCCCATTCCGGGAAAGAGCGTTGTCGGGATCGAGATCCCCAACCTGGCCATCGGGCTGGTCTCCGTCCGCGACGTTGCCGAAAGCGCGGAGTTCAAGGGCTCGCCGTCGAAGCTCACCGTGGCGCTCGGGAAGGACGTCGCCGGCGGCGCGATCGTCACGGACCTGGCCAAGCTCCCGCACCTCCTGATCGCGGGGCAGACCGGCTCTGGCAAGAGCGTCTGCATCGGCGCGATCCTCACGAGCCTCCTCCTGCAGTCCACCCCCGACGACGTGCGGATCCTGATCGGGGATCTGAAGCGGGTGGACTTCCCGGGCTTCAACGGGGTGCCGCACCTCGTCGTCCCGGTGATGCACGACTCGCCTCAGATCCTCAACGCCCTCTACTGGACGACGAGCGAGATGGACCGCCGGTATCGCCTGTTTGCCCGCGCCAACGCCCGGAATATCGCCTCTTACAACGAGAAACACACCGGGAGCGACCGCGTCCCGTATGTCGTCTTCATCATCGACGAGCTGGCGGACCTCATGCTCCAGGCACCGATCCAGGTCGAGAAGCAGATCACGCGGGTCGCCCAGCTGGCGCGAGCGACCGGGATCCACCTGGTCCTCGGGACACAACGTCCCTCGGTCGACGTCATCACGGGACTCATCAAGGCGAACGTGCCGGCTCGTATCGCGTTTGCTACCGCTTCGTCCGTCGATTCCCGCACGATCATCGATATGACCGGCGCGGAAAAGCTCCTTGGTCGCGGCGACATGCTCTGGCTCGCACCAGACGCGGCCAAGCCGGTCCGCGCGCAGGGCGCGTTTGTGTCCGATGCCGAGATCGAGCAGGTCATCCGTCACTGGAGGCAGCAGCGCGAGGCCCACTACGACCTGTCGATCATCGAGGACAAGGTCTCGCACTTCGGGATCGCCGCGACGATCGTCGACGTGTTCGTCGGACCGGTCGTTACGCGCTACGAGCTCAAGCCCGCAGCCGGGGTCAAGCTCTCGCGGATCGAGGCGCTGTCGGACGACCTCGCGCTCGCTCTTGCCGCAAGGACGCTCCGGATAGAGGCGCCCATTCCGGGAAAGAGCGTTGTCGGGATCGAGATCCCCAACCTGGCCATCGGGCTGGTCTCCGTCCGCGACGTTGCCGAAAGCGCGGAGTTCAAGGGCTCGCCGTCGAAGCTCACCGTGGCGCTCGGGAAGGACGTCGCCGGCGGCGCGATCGTCACGGACCTGGCCAAGCTCCCGCACCTCCTGATCGCGGGGCAGACCGGCTCTGGCAAGAGCGTCTGCATCGGCGCGATCCTCACGAGCCTCCTCCTGCAGTCCACCCCCGACGACGTGCGGATCCTGATCGGGGATCTGAAGCGGGTGGACTTCCCGGGCTTCAACGGGGTGCCGCACCTCGTCGTCCCGGTGATGCACGACTCGCCTCAGATCCTCAACGCCCTCTACTGGACGACGAGCGAGATGGACCGCCGGTATCGCCTGTTTGCCCGCGCCAACGCCCGGAATATCGCCTCTTATAACGAGAAACACACCGGGAGCGACCGCGTCCCGTATGTCGTCTTCATCATCGACGAGCTGGCGGACCTCATGCTCCAGGCACCGATCCAGGTCGAGAAGCAGATCACGCGGGTCGCCCAGCTGGCGCGAGCGACCGGGATCCACCTGGTCCTCGGGACACAACGTCCCTCGGTCGACGTCATCACGGGACTCATCAAGGCGAACGTGCCGGCTCGTATCGCGTTTGCTACCGCTTCGTCCGTCGATTCCCGCACGATCATCGATATGACCGGCGCGGAAAAGCTCCTTGGTCGCGGCGACATGCTCTGGCTCGCACCAGACGCGGCCAAGCCGGTCCGCGCGCAGGGCGCGTTTGTGTCCGATGCCGAGATCGAGCAGGTCATCCGTCACTGGAGGCAGCAGCGCGAGGCCCACTACGACCTGTCGATCATCGAGGACAAGGAGCGAGTGCGAGTGCGCGAGGACGGTGGCGACGAGATCGATGACGAGCGCTACGAAGAAGCCGTCGAGATCGTCCAGCGCGCCGGCCAGGCCTCGGTGTCGATGCTGCAGCGCAAGATGACGATCGGGTTCGCGCGCGCTGGCCGGCTCATCGACATCATGGAACAGAACGGCGTCATCGGACCGTCGCAGGGTCCCGGCAAGATGCGCGAGGTGTACGGGATGGCGAAGGACAATGCCTAGCCTCGGCGAGCAGCTGCGCGCGCAGCGCGAGCGGAAGGCGATCACCCTCGAGCAGGCCGCGGCCGACACGCGCATCCGCGAGAAATTCCTCAAGGCGCTCGAGGAGGGGGACTACCCGTCGCTTCCTGGCGCGGTGTACACGCGCGGCTTCCTTCGGAACTATTCGGACTATCTCGACCTCGAGACCGACGAGCTCGTGGTGCTCTATCAGCAGGAGCGCGGCGGCGCACCGCCGGAGCCGGCCCCGAAGCGAAGCAACTTCAAGCCGTATCGCCCGGTGGTCCACCAGAGCCTCATCTTCCGCCCGGTGATTTTCGTTCCGGTGCTGATCATCGCGTTCGTCGGCTTGTTCCTCGGTTACATCTACTACCAGTTCACGACGTTCGCGACGCTGCCGAAGCTCGAGATCATCGATCCGTCGAGCGACGGGCTCGCGGCGAGTCCGGAGCTCGTCGTCCACGGCATCACGGTGCCGGACGGGCGGATAACGGTGAACGTGTTCCCTGGCCCTGACGTGTTCGGCGACATTCGGACGGCGAGCGACGGCAGTTTTACGACGACGGTCTCGCTGAAGCCGGGGTCGAACCACGTCGTCGTCGAGGTCCTCGACGCGGCTGGGAAGACGAACCGCGTTAGCCGCACGATCCAGTACCAGGCGCCGGCCGTCGGCGTGAGCGCCCCGCCGGTCCTCGCGGTCGAGCAACCCGCGAACGGCGCGACCTTCACCAACACGTACGTTCAAGTGAGCGGTCGCGTCGACCGCGGCGTGACCGTGCAGATCAACACGGTGCCCGTGACCGTGAGCACCGATGGAACGTTCCAGGTGCGGTACTACCTGCCCGCGGGTGCGCAGCCCTTCCGCATCGTCGCGCGCAACAGCGCCGGCGGCACGGTCGAGGAGACGCGCACCGTGGTCATCGCATACACGGCCGCCGTGGTCATCGTGCGCGTGACCGGCGGCGACTCATGGATCCTCGCCACGGTCGACGGCAACTGCGACCCGTGCCAGGGGCGCGTCTTCAAGGATGGCGAGACCGCAACGTTCCAGGGCAAGGAAGTCCGCATCCGCACCGGCAACGCGGCCGCCGTGCAGGTGAACCACAACGGTCAGGTCATCGCATCTCTCGGCCGTCAGGGGGAGGTCGTCGAGCGCGTCTTCGTAGCGCAATGACGCTCCCGAACGCGCTGAGCGCGGCCCGCGCCGTCCTCGTCATCCCCGTGATCGGTCTGATCGCGACGGGCGACGCGTCGCTCGCGCTTCTCGTCTTCCTCGGCGCCGCCGCCACTGATGCGCTGGATGGACCCCTCGCGCGTCGCCGCGGTGCGACGGCGTTCGGCGCCGCCCTCGATCCGTTCGCGGACAAGATCCTCGTCGTCGGCACCCTGGCGGCCCTTGCCATTCGGGGGATCGCGCCGGCCTGGGCGATCGTACTGATCCTCGCCCGTGAGCTCGTCGCCATTGAGGTCCGCGCCCGCGCGCCTCAGGCCATAGGTGCGGGCGCGGACGGCAAGGCTAAGACGGTCCTGCAGGTCACCGCGATCGCCATGTTGCTCGCGACTGCGGCCTGGCCAGCCGCGGGGCTCGCCACGGCCGCCAACGCGCTGCTCGTGGCAGCGACAACGCTCACCCTGCTTTCTGGCGTCAGACTCGTGCTGCGTGCCAAACAAACGACCGCCGACCCTGCCTGAGCTCGAGGAGCGCATGGGCGCGATCCACTCGCGCCTGCGACGCCGCAAGCTGACCGTCGCGGCCGCCGAGTCGTGCACCGGCGGGCTGCTCGCAGCGGTCCTCACCGCCCACGGCGGTTCGAGCGACTACTTCAAGGGCGGCGCGGTCGTGTACTCAAACGAGGCGAAGACCATCCTCGCCGACGTGCCGCCCGACCTCATCCACGGACACGGCGCGGTATCCTCGGTCGTAGCCGGTGCCCTCGCGCGCGGCGCGCGTGCGCGACTCGGCGCGAGGATCGGTCTCGGGATCACCGGCATCGCGGGACCCAGCGGCGCGACGCCGGGGAAGAAGGTCGGGCTCACGTACGTCGCGGTGGACGGCGACGAACACTCCGCCGTGAAGAAGTACCAGTGGCCCTACGACCGCGAGGGCAATCGCCTCGCCTCGGTTGGCGCCGCGCTCGATCTCCTCGAGAAGGCGATCGAATGAGTCCCTCGGGGGCGCGCGAGCTCGGCCGCGCCTTCCTGGACGCCGAGGTCGTACGCAACTACCGGTACCGTCAGCCCTATCCGACCGAGATCTTCGAGATCCTAGAAGGCCTTCTTGTCGAGCCGCGTACCGTCCTCGACGCGGGATCCGGGACCGGAGCGCTCACGATCGGCCTCGCGCGATTCGCCAACCGGGTCGACGCCGTCGATCCCTCCGCGGCGATGCTCCGCGAAGCGCGCCAAAAGCCGGGCGCCGACAGCGAGCGGATCCGATGGATAGAAGGCACAGCCGAAACGGCTCGGCTTGACCCGCCGTACGGCCTTGTTACGACGGGCGCGAGCATCCACTGGATGGATCCCGACGTCGTCATGCCGCGCTTTCGTGATGCGCTCGCGACCGGAGGCGTCCTCGCGATCGTCAATTCGGAAAGCGACTACGCCAAGCAGGAGTGGCGCGACGAGTTCATCGACTTGATTCGCAGGTTCGAGCCGGGCTCGCATCACCTCGAGTTCGTCGACCTCGTGCGATCGCTCGAGGCCTCCGGGCATTTCGTCCGCGAAGGCCAGAGAACCGCGGCGCCCGTGCCGTACGAGCAGTCGATCGACGACTACATGACGATGCTCGCGAGCACGAGCGCCCTATCGCGAATTACGTTGGGCGACCGCGCCGACGACTTCGCGCGTGACGCGCGTGCGATCTTCGCGCGCAATGCCCTGACACGTGTTCGGGCGGAGCTCGTTGCCGAGGTCGTGTGGGGACGCCCGCAATGAGCGCTCGAGCGCTCGGCGTCGGCCTGCTCGGCCTCGGCACCGTCGGCTCCGCGGTCGCGCGCGTGTTCGCGGATCGCTCGCGTCGCATCGATGCGGCCGCGGGACGTCCGCTGCGTCTCGTCGCCGCGGCGGTGCGCGACCCGCAGAAGGAGCGGGATGCCGGGGACGTTCCGGTCACGGCCGATCCGCACGCCATCCTCGACGACCGCGAAATCTCCATCGTCGTCGAGGTCATCGGCGGGACCGACCCGGCGCGAGAGCTGGAGCTCGGGGCGTTCGAGCGAGGGAAGCACGTCGTCACGGCGAACAAGGAACTCGTCGCGAAGGAATGGAAGGCTCTTCACGAGGCCGCGCGACTCGCGAAGCGCGAGCTGCGGTTCGAGGCCGCGGTCGCCGCAGCCGTCCCGGTGATCGCGGGCATGCGCGGGCTCGGAGCCGTGCGTCCGCGCGTTGTGCGCGGGCTCCTCAATGGCACGACGACCTACATCTGCTCGCGCATGGAAACGGGGAAGTCGTTCGACGAGGCGCTCGCCGAGGCGATGGCCGCCGGCTACGCGGAGGCGGACCCGACGAACGACGTCGATGGACACGACGCCGCGTACAAGCTCTCGATACTCGTTTCCCTCCTCGAGGGTCGCCACTTCCACCCAGACAACGTCCGGCGCACGAGCCTGCGCGGGATCGCGGCGTCGGACGTGACCGGTGCTGCCGGGCGGGGCGCGCGGGTGCGTTTCCTCGCTGTGGCCGACTTCGGCGAGAAAGCGACCAAGGCACGCGTCGGGCCTGAGGAGGTGGCCGCGGACTCGCTCGAGGGGCAAGCCACGGGGCCGACAAACGTGATCACGCTCGAGAGCGATCTCGTTCCACGTCTGGTCTGGAGCGGGCCGGGCGCGGGCGGAGACGCGACGGCGTCCGCGATACTCGGGGATGTGATCCAGATCGCGCGGCAGAACCAGTAAATGCGGACCGTTCTGAAATTCGGCGGGACGTCGGTGGCATCACCCGCCGCTCTCCTGCGTGTCGCCGAGATCGTGAAGGGCACGCGAGGACAGCGCATCGTCGTCGTCTCGGCGACGGCCGGCACGACCGACGCGCTCATCGGCGCCGCTCGCGCCGCCGAGGGCGGCGACGCGCAGACCGCTCAGGACACAATTTTGAGATTGTCGGGCGAGCATCGGAACCTCATCGCGGATGCGCTCGGCTTCGAATCGGCGGACGTCTTGAAGGAGATCGCCGACCTCACCGAACGCACCACCGCGCTTCTCCAAAGCGTCGCGATCCTGCGCGAGTGCACCGCGCGAACGCTCGATGCGATCGTGTCGTATGGCGAGCGGATCTCGGCGCCGATCGTCGCCGCGGTCCTCAACCACACCGGCACCAAGGCCGAAGCGCTGTCGGCGGAAGGCCTGATCATCACCGACGACGCGTTCGGGCACGCGAATCCGATCGTCGACGAGACGCGCGCCCGCGCATCGAAGGAGCTCGACTCGCGGCTCGGCTACGGCGTCGTGCCAGTCGTGACCGGCTTCATCGGCTCCACCGTGGACGGGGTCACGACGACGCTCGGGCGCGGTGGATCCGACTATTCGGCTGCGGTGCTCGCCGCGGTCACGAAGGCGGACGATCTTCGGATTTACACCGACGTGAGCGGCGTGATGAGCGCAGATCCGCGCGTCGTCAAGGGCGCGAAACCTCTTGACTCGATGTCGTATGCGGAAGCCGCGGAGCTGAGCTACTTCGGCGCGAAGGTCATCCATCCGCGGACGGTGCTCCCCGCGGTGGAGGCCGGCATCCCCGTCCGCATCCTCAACACGTTCGCGCCGTCGGATCGCGGGACGACGATCACGAACAACACCGACAAGGACGGCAGCGTTGTGAAGGCGACCACGTCGCTTGGCGGCCTCGGCCTCATCACGGTGCAGGGAGCCGGTATGAGCGGCGTACCCGGTTTCGCGGCCCGCGTGTTCGACACCGCCGCCGCCGAGCGCGTGTCCGTGATGATGATCAGCCAGTCCTCGAGCGAGAACTCCATCTGCCTCGTCGTACCGGACGACGCGACCGACCGCCTCAAGGGCGCGCTCGAGAAGATGTTCAACGCCGAGCTGCGTCGCCACGACGTCGAGAAAATCGACGTCGAGCGCCCAGTCGCGATCGTCGCCGCGGTGGGGGAGGGGATGCGCGGCACGCCCGGTGTGGCGGCGCGGGTGTTCACCGCTCTCGGAAAAGCGAACGTGAACGTCGTGGCGATCGCGCAAGGCTCGAGCGAGCTGAACATCTCTCTGGTCGTGATGGAGAAGGACCGCGAGAAGGCGGTCCGCCTCATTCACGAAGAGTTCCACCGCTGAGGACGCTCAACCACTTCAGCTACCTGCTCCTCGTCCTCGCGGTCACGATCCCGACGATCGTGGGGATCGCGATCGTGCTCGCGCCGGCCGGCGAGGCGGCTCTTCCGGCGCTCGGCGCCACGCTCGCGATCGATCTTGTCGTGTTCGGCGCGATCTGGCTCTCGATGCGGCCCGGTCGCGCCGACATCACCTCTCCGGAGCAGCTCGCGCGCCTGGTGAAGGGGGGCAAGCCCGTGGTCGTCGAGCTGTACTCGAACTTCTGCCTCATCTGCATGGCGAACCGGCAGAACATCAAGATCGCGGCGACGAGCCTCAGCGGCCAGTGCCGGTTCGTTCGTGTGGAGCTCCCGACCGCGACCGGGGCGGCGATCGGCGACTTCTACAAGTGCCGGTACACGCCGAGCTATCTCGTTTTCGACGAGCACGGGGACCTCGTGCGGACGATCATCCCCGACAACGTCACCCCGATCGCCAACGGCTATCGCGTCCTCGACGAGGCGGGGGCGGTCGTGAGCCGCGCGCCCCGCGTGACCCCTGAGCTCCTCGTAGACCTCGTTCGCTTCACAGGCTGACGCTCGCCGTTCTGCCGTCTGGCACACTCGACCGCGTGCGCGACCCAGGCGCGCCTGTCGATCTGTATCGCCTGCTCGAAGCCGCCGACGAGCCAGAGCTCATCGACCGCGAGATGCCCGAGGACGCCGAGATCCTGGAGCTTGGGGCCGGATCGGGCCGGATCACCCATCCGTTGATCGCGATGGGGCGGCGCGTCGTCGCTGTCGATTTCAATCCCGAGATGCTCGCGCTGATCACGGGCGCCGAGAAGATCGAAGCGCGGATCCAGGACCTCGACCTCGGCCGAACCTTCGGCGGAGTGCTCCTTATGAGCAACCTCATCAACAACCCCGATCGCGTGGAGCGGCTCGCGCTCCTGCGGGCGATCCACCGGCACCTCGGCCCGCGCGCCATCGCGCTCATCGAGCGTTATGACCCGGAGACCGGCGAGGACCCGACACCGACCGAGCAGCAGCGCTACGGCATCACCATTCGACGGTTC
>VBGU01000232.1 GCA_005881085.1 Chloroflexota bacterium
CGCCCGCTGCACCGTACAAGGTGAGCGGCCTCGGCTTGCGTCTAGATCAGCTCGCCCGCTTCAGCGTCCGGCGCTCGTTGGCGCGGATCACCTCGTGCTCGAAACGCTCGAGGAAAAGCTGCCCGCCGCAGCGCGGGCAAAGCGGTTGGTCGCCGTCGTTCCACACCGGCGCCTCGCGGCCGCCGACGCTCTCGTAAGCGGTGCGAAGTTGCTCGACCGTCGGCCGGCGCGCGCTCGTAGCGACGAGCACCTCGCCCAGGCCGTGGCCGCAGAAATAGCAGTAAAGCTCAGCTCGAAGGGCCATTTGGCGCGAAACCTCCAGGGAGGAAAACGGTCAAGACCGATCCTTTGTTCCAATACTGTCGATCGGCCTTTAGGGTTTCCGTATCCCTAGATACGCAGCGACGGGCAGAAGGGTTTTAGTTTCCGGCCGTTTCTTAGGGGGTGCTTAGCTGGCTTCGCCCTGCAGCGCGACGAGCGGGCTCGCGGTCTCGCGCAGATAGGTCAGCTGGCGGATGACGCCACGAGGAATGATGTGGAAGTCGTTGTGCCGGTAGTCGCGACCTTCGTTCGTGATGTCGTAGTCGCCGACGACGACGACGTACTCGGGGGTTTCCTTCCACAAGAGACCGCAGGTGAGCTTTCGCAGACGGTACGGTTCAAAATCCTCGGGGAGCGCGGTCCGTGAGTAGGCCGTGATGTCTTCCCACTCGACAGCCACGAGCGGCGCCGCGACCTGATCCACTGCCCTTCCCTCTACGACCGTGCGGGTCGTTCGCTTCTCGGTACACAAAGGCCCCGGATCGGGGCCTTCCCGTACAGAGCGGGACGATATAGAGCGCCCCATGCGTGTCAATGGGAAACGGGGATGGATCGCGATCGGAATCGGATCATGCGCACTCAAAGTAGGCCGCGCCTCGGTTCCTCGCTCGCTCTCCGTGCCGTCAACGAAGGTCGTTATGTCGCTTGCCTGCCTCTGGCGATGAGCTCGGCGACTTTCTGTCCGCCCTTCTTGCCGATCTCCTCGAAGTGCTCGTGTCCGTATTTCTCGGAGACGGTGTCGCCACCGATCTTTCCGATGCGTCCGTAGAAGCGTGGCCCGTAGAGCTCCTTCACCTTCTGTCCGCCTTGCTTTCCGATCTGCTCATAGAAGTCGGAGCCGTGCCGTTGCGCGGTCGTCTTGCCGCCCTTCTTCCCGATCTGCTCGTAGAACTCCGGGCCATGTCGCTGCGCTGTGGTCGCGCCCCCGCGGCGACCTGCCTCGGCGACCGTCATCGCTCCCTTGTTCCGCGTCATCACGTCACCCTTTCTCGCCCATCGAAGTTGGCCGTGTGCTGGCCGGGCTAGGTGGCAAGGTCGGCTGCAAGTCATATGCCAGCGCTCGCCCGCCCGGTGAGTACCCGGGCGGTTAGGCGGACGGTGCGGGGACACTCACGGTGCGATGCGCATCGAAAGCGTGCACAGGTCGGGACAGCCCATCGCGAGCCGAGTCGCGTTCGAAAGATCGAGCGTGCGTCCCGCGATGTAGGGCCCGCGATCGATCACAGGCACCGTCATCGTGCGGCCGCGGTACTCGAGCACGAGCATCGTGCCGCACCGGAGCGTGCGGTGGGCGACCCCGATGATCTCCGGCGTGTAGACCTGGCCGCAGGCGGTGCGGTTTCCATAGAAACCTGGGCCGTACCACGATGCGATGACGATCCCGCTTGTCGGCGGATCCGGAAGTGGGCGAAGTGTGGCGACAACTGGCGCGGGTGTCGCCGCGGGCGCGGGTTCCCCGGTCGGTTCGGGTGTCGCGACCGGTTCCATCTGGGCGATCGCGACGGGCGTCGCCTGGACGCCGAGCACGACCTCGGCTCGCGCGACCTCGCGGACGCGCTCGGGCGCGCGCCCCGGCAGGTCCGCCACCGCGGTCGCGAAAGCGCCTGCTACCGCAATTGGGTGCACATCGTTCGGAGCCGACGGGATGGGAAACGGAACAAGGGATGCGAAGACGAATGCGAGAACGCCCGCCCTTGCCAGTGCCTCCCGGAGCATGGGCGCGGCACTTTGCAGGACCGATTCCACAATGTGTCGATTTCGTGAACACGTCGCCGACCAATAAACACTGCGTGCCTGACCTTGGTCGCTCGGTCGCTTTGAGTTTCTCGCGAGACGAGATCGTTACGTCGAGGAAGCGAGCGCTATCCAGGAGCGGCGATGACGACGAAGCGCGGGTCTTCACGGTTCGGTCCCGTCGACGTTTGGAGAGTGAGCCGCTCGTCGCCTGACGGCTGCAGCCAGCTCGTGTCGGCCGGCGGGACCCTGGGATGGACCTCGGTGACTACAAATTTGATTTCAATGCCGCCAGGCGTCGTGATCGAGACCTGGTCACCGATGCGGGCGTTCCAGAGCGAGAGGAACATTCCCTGGCGGGCGTGCGCGTAGATGTAGCTGTTCCCGAAGGTCCCGGGGATCGCCGTGCCCGGAAAGTGGAAGGCGAAGTTCTCCGGGGTCTTCTGGACCACGACGTCGCGCTCGACGTCCCCCTCCGCGATCGGCAGGTCGATCCCAAGACGCGGCATCTCGATCCGATACCCCTCGGGGATCGGCCCGATCGTTGGGACCGCGCTCGGCGCGGCGGCGGCCGTCGGCGCGGGGGTCGGGCTGGGATACGCGCTCGGGACGGCGAGCGGGGCGACGGAGCCGGCGCGCGGCAGGCCGCCGCCCGCGACGAGAGCGACCCCTACGGCGAGCAGCAGCACGCCGGCGAGTACGGTGAACGAGCGGGGCATGCGGCTATTCTCGGATGCAGAACGGATGCCGAGCGAACGAGCGAGCATCGCGGACCGGCGAACGCGCGCGGCGGCGAAGCTGCGCGAGCGGGGTTTCGGCGCGCTTCTCTTGTCCCCGGGCGCCGACCTTTTCTACCTGGCGGGTTACCAGATCTTCGCCAGCGAGCGTCTTACGTGTCTCGTCCTTGACCGCGACGGGAAAGCGACGATCGTGTGCCCGGAGTTCGAGGCGCCGCGCGTCGCGGTCGCCGCGCCGGACATCGAGCGTTCCACGTGGGGGGAGACGGACGATCCATACGCGGCCGTCGCCGCGCTCGTCCGCGCGCCCGGCGCCGTCGCGGTGGCCGATCAGATGTGGGCGGCGTTCGTTCTCAAGCTCGAAGCCGCGCTGTCGGGTCGCGCCTTCGTCGTCGCGTCGGAGATCACGCGCCAGCTCCGGATGCGCAAGGACGAAGCCGAGGTCGACGCGCTCCGACTCGTATCCGAGTCCGCCGACCGCACGTATTCGCGAATACTCGAACGCCACTTCGCGGGTCGGACCGAGCGCGAGATCGGTGCGGACCTGGCGGAGCTCCTTCGCGCGGAAGGCCACGATGAGGTCGCATTCACGATCGTCGCGTCCGGCGCGAACGGGGCCTCCCCGCATCACGAGACCGCCGACCGCCGCATCGCCGAGGGGGACACGGTCGTCCTCGATTTCGGCGGTGCGATGCGCGGCTATCGCTCCGATATCACTCGCACGGTGCATGTGGGCCGAACCGCCGGCCGCGAGGAGCAGAAAGTCCACGACGTCGTGCGACGGGCGCAGGAGGCCGGCTATGGGGCCGCGCGGAAAGGCGCATCCGCCGAATCGGTCGACGCGGCGGCGCGCCGCGTCATCGACGACGCCGGCTACGGCGAGTTCTTCATCCATCGCACCGGTCATGGGATCGGCCTCGACGGCCACGAGCATCCGTACCTCGTCCGTGGAAATCGCGATCGGCTCGAGCCGGGCATGGCTTTCTCGATCGAGCCGGGCATCTATCTGCCAGGCCGGTTCGGCGTGCGCATCGAGGACGTCGCGGTCATCGACGCGGACGGCTCGGCCCGGCCGTTGAACCGTGCGGACCACGCTTTCGCGACCGTGGCCTGAGGCGTGCGTCTCGCCGTCGCCGTGCTCGGCGCCGGGATCGTGCAGGTCTTTCCGTATCTACGCCTCGATCAATGGATCGGCACGGGCGCGGTCCTCGCGCTCCTGTACATCGAGTTCGCGGCCCTTGGCGCGGGATTCTTCGCCGGCCGTCGCGCGGCCCTCGCGGGTGCTCTTTCGGTGCTCGTCGGCGCGTTCCTCTATGTGGTGGTCGCTGGGCTGACCCAACCGGGAGGTG
>VBGU01000233.1 GCA_005881085.1 Chloroflexota bacterium
CGGCGTCGCGCCACGCGGAGTCGGGCCAGAACGGGATGCCGCGACGGAGCATCTCGGCGTACCGCGCGCGGTACGTCGGCCGATCGACGGGGAGTCCGCCCACCGGTGGCTCCGAGATCCCGCGCTTGACGACCAGATAGAGATGCATCCCGATCAACCCGAAAATCGCCGCGGGGATCAGGAAGACATGCGTCGCGTAAAAGCGTGTGAGCGTAGCGCCGCCGACGTTGTTCCCGGCGACGATGAGCCGCGTCAACCACTCGCCAACGACGGGAGCGCGCGCGGCCTGCTCGGCCGCGACGACGACAGCCCAGAACGCGTCCTGGTCCCAGCGCAGGAGCTGTCCGGTGAACGCCATGGCCAGAGTCGCGAGGAGCAGGAGGGAGCCCGTGAGCCAGTTCGCCTCGCGCGGGAACTTGAACGCGCCGAACAGATAGACCTGCGTCATGTGCGCGAGGACGAGGATGACCATCGCGCCCGCGCCGAAGTAGTGCATCCCGCGCACGACCCCGCCGAGCGCCGCGTCGTGGCTAATGAATTGGAGGGAGTCGTAGGCGGAGTTCGGCGCGGGCACGTACGTCATCGCGAGGCCAACGCCCGTCACGACCTGCATCACGAAGATCGCCAGCGTCGCGCTGCCGAGCACGTACCACCACCCGATCGGCCGCTCGAGCTCGCGCGGGACCGGATGGCGCAGGACCGCCATCACCGAGTCCTCGAGCTCGAAACGCTCACCGATCCAGCTCGCGAGCTGCCCGGGTATTTTTCCGATCTCGCGCAGCGCGCTCATCCTTGTTTCACGGTCGGAAGCGGCTGCTGGCGCACGAGGAGGCGATCGCCGCTCACCTCCCACTCGCGCTCGAAGAGCGGTCGCGGCGGCGGGCCTCCGGCCACGGTCCCATCGCTGTAGAACACGCCGCCGTGGCAGGGGCAGAGAAAGAGCTTGGCGCCGGCCTGCCAGTTCACCGGACACCCGAGGTGCGTGCAGTTCACGTTGAAGACCTGGAACATCGATGGGCCCGCGGCCGCGCGACGGCGGACCCAGAGCGCGGTGTCCGCCGTCTGACCGGCCCACGCGAGTGGGCTCGGGTCGCGGACCGAGACAAGCTTCGTCTCGCCGAGCGGAAAGTCGGCGACCGCACCGACTGGCACGAGCTCATCGCTCGGCGCGCTGAAGAGCGGAGCGAGGAGGTAGCCGAGGATCGGCAGCCCGACGATCCCGCCGATGAAGGCGGTGAGCGCAAGCGTGAGGCGCGAGAGGAACCGTCGGCGCGAGATCTCGTTCACGGGGCGGCCTCCTCGAGCGCCTGCCCTATCCAACCGACCAGCGCCGCCGCAGTGATCAAGATTCCGGCGGCGATGACGATGGGGCTCGTCAACACGCCTACCGCGGCGAGGCCCACCCCTGTCGCGAGCGTGACCGGCCAGATCGATGGCGCCGGTCCGTGTGTCGGGCGGTGCTCGTTCACAAAAGCGTCCCCAGATAGACGACGCTGAAGACGACGACCCACACCGCGTCGACGAAGTGCCAGTAGAAGCTCACCGCCTCCCACGCCACCGCGCGCACGGCCCGGGGGCGGCCGAGATTCGCGGTGAAGAGCGCCGCGAGCGCCACAAGGCCGGCAAGGACGTGAATGCCATGCAGCCCGGTGAGCGTGAAGAACGTGGTGCCGAAGAGGGCGCTGCCGGGGCCGATGCCCTCGCCGAGCAGGCGCGCGTACTCGCTGCCCTGGCCGACCAGGAAGATCGCGCCGAGCGCCATCGTGGCCCCGAGCCACGTGCCGCTCCGCGCGCGAGCCGCGAGGGCCATCGTCCCGCTGCTCGCGAAGAGGGCGATGGAAAAGATCGCGGTGCGGCCAATGTCCAGATTCGCCTTCGCCGTCGCGAGCCCGGCGTCGCGGTACGCGACGTACGCCAGCACGATCGCGAGAAAGAAGACCGACTCCGACGCGATGAAGATCGCGACACCGAGCAAAGTCCGGTCGACAGTCATCGCGGAACGCGCTGCGATCAACTCTTATCTCTCGCTTCGGGGTGCTTGCGGTCCCAGAGCGGGCGCCGGCCGGTGACCGCGGGGATCGTGGCGAAATTCTCCGGAGGCGGCGGAGAGGTCGTGGACCACTCGAGCGTGAACGCGTCCCACGGATCGTCGCCGGCGATCTCTCCGGAACGGAGGCTGCGAACGAGATTCACGAAGAAGACGACCATCGCGATCGCCAGGATCGCCGCACCGATCGTCGAGATGAGGTTGAGCGGACCCCAGCCGGTGCTCGCGGCATACGTGAACACGCGCCGCGGCATCCCGACCGCGCCGAGCCAGTGCTGCGGCAGGAACGTCAGGTTGAAGCCCGCGAACGTCAACCAGAAATGCCATCGGCCCAGTCGCTCACTCAAGAGGCGCCCGGTCATCTTGGGGAACCAGTAGTACGCGCCCGCGAAGATGCCGAGCATCGTGCCTCCGAACAGGACGTAATGGAGATGCGCCACGACGTAGTAGCTATCGGTGACGGCGAGGTCGATCGGCACGACCGCGAGCGAGACACCCGACAGCCCGCCGATCACGAACATCGCGATGAAGCCGACCGCAAACAGCATCGCGGTCGTCATGCGAAGGCGACCGCCGATCATTGTCGCTATCCAGTTGAAGATCTTCACACCCGTCGGTATCGCGATGAGCATGCTCGTCGCTGAGAAGATCGCGTTCTCGGTGTCGCCGAGTCCCACCGCGAACATGTGGTGCGCCCACACACCGAACGAGAGGAACGCGATCGCGACGCTCGATCCAGCGACGAACCCGTACCCGAAGATGGGCTTTCGGCTGAAGACCGGAATGACCTCGGAGATCATCCCCATCGCTGGCAGCACCATGATGTAGACCTCGGGGTGTCCGAAGAACCAGAACAGGTGTTGCCAGAGGACCGCCTGACCACCGCCGGCCGGATCGAAGAAGTGGCCGCTGAGCTGCCGGTCGACGAGGAGCATGACCAACGCCGCGGTGAGCGCGGGATACGCGCCGAGGATGAGGACGCTCGTGACCAGGGTCATCCAGACGAAGAGCGGAACGCGCGAGATCGCCATGCCCGGGCAGCGCATAAGCAGGATCGTCACGCTCAGGTTGATCGCGCCGATGATCGTGCCGGCGCCGTTCACCGCGAGACCGAGGATGTAGTAGTCCACGCCCGTCCCCGGCGCGAAGGCCCGCTCCGAGAGCGGCGCATACGAGAACCACCCGGTGTCGGGCGCGCCGCCGGCGAGGAAGCTGAAGTACAGGACGACGCCGCCGACGAGGGACAACCAGAACGAGAGCGCGTTCAGCCGCGGGAACGCGACGTCGGGCGCTCCGATCATCAGCGGGACCATGTAGTTGGCGAAGCCCACGAGGAGCGGGACGACCGCGAGCAGGATCATCGTGACGCCATGCACGGTGAACGCCTGATTGAAGGTCTCGGGGTCGACGAGACCCGCCTCGGGTGTGGCGAGTTGCGCCCGCAGCAGCAATGCCTCGAGCCCGCCGACCGCGAAGAACGCCACGCCCATCCCGATGTAGAGAACACCGATCGCCTTGTGATCGACGGTCCGCAGCCACCCGACGCGCTCGCCGGCCGGCCGGCGGACCCAAAGGGGAATCGCAGTCATTTCAAGGCACCGAGGTATGCGGCGAGGGCGTCGAGGTCCGCGTCCGAGAGTGGCACGCGCGGCATGAGCGAGCCCGGCTTGTAGCGCTGCGGGTCGGCGAGCCACGCGCGCATGCGCGCGACGTCATTGGGAAGAACGCCCGCTCCGATCGTCGCGCGAGACGCGACGTGCGTGAGATCGGGTCCCGCCGTCCCCGCCGCCGCGGTGCCGCGGACGGTGTGGCAGTTGACGCAGATGTTGGAAAGAAAAAAAACGCGCTCGCCGTCGCCGCCTTGCGTGACGGCGGGCACGGCTTGCGCCGCGAGCCAGCTGTCGAACTCGGCTTGCGATTGCGCGACGACGCGTATGCGCATCCACGCGTGCTCGACGCCGCAGAACTCCGCGCACTGCCCCTCGTACGAACCAGCACGACGCGCGAGGACACGGAGGTGATTGGTCGTACCCGGCAGCATGTCCATCTTCGGACCGAGCTCGGGCACCCAGAAGCTGTGGATCACATCGACCGACGTGAGATCGAGGTCGATCGGCGTGTTCACGGGGACGTGGAGCTCGTTCGCGGTCTTCGTGCCGCCATATCCGAACTCCCACCACCACTGGTGACCCGTCGCTGCGATGCGCATGGCCGGCGCGACGCCCGCGCCGTTGATCTCGGCCATCGTGCCGAGAGTCAGGACGAAGACCGCGGCGAGGATGAGAGCCGGCGCCGCGGTCCACGCGATCTCGAGACGTCGGTTGCGCTCGAACGTCGCGGGCTGTCCGGCCAGGTTGCGGGAGGCGCGGTAGCGCCAGATCGCGTAGACGAGCGCGGCCTCGACCCCGATGAAGATGAGCGACGCGATGACCCCGACGATGAGAGCGAGCGTCCCGATCGCGTCAGCCGGCGGCCGCACGGTCGGAGGGTAGTTCGGGATTGGGCGGACGCAAGACGAAGCGCCCGCCCTGGGACCCTACCCCTGAGCGGGCGCCTCGTCGATGTGCGAGTCGCTTGGTTAGACGGTCGGTGCGGTGGGCGCCGTGGGCCGGCGCATCCGTGTCGCGAAGATCAGGATGGCGAAGGCGAGGAGCGGGAGCCAACCGAAGACGATGAGCCAGATCACGATGTCGGCGAAGACCTGCATCATCGCGCCGAGCGCGGCGAGGGCGCGGCCGACGGTCTTGGCAGGATCCCAAGCCTTACTGGTCGTGTCGCCGGGCAAGGCGGTGAGCGTCGAGATGGACATCGAGATCGTCGAGAAGTCGGTGCGCTGCTTGATGCTGTTGATTTGAGCGGTGAGCTGCTCGATCTGGGTGCGCACGCTCCCGAGCGACGCATCGACCTTAAGGATCTCGTCGATGGTGTTGGCACGGTTGAGTATCGCGATATAGCGCTGCTCTTCCGCCTGCTTGGCGGTGAGCCTCGCCTGGAGATCCACGAACTGATCGGTGACGTCCTGTGCGGTTACGCCCGAGGTCTGGATCTCACCCTCGAGGCTCTTCAGCTGCTGCAGCGCGTCGCCGAATCGGCTCGACGGCACGCGAATGGTGAGACTCGCGCTGCGGGTGTCGGCGGTGCCGCTTTGCGACAGGTTCAGGACATCCCCGCCGAGGCCGCCTGCGATCGCCTGTGCGCGGTCGCTCGTGGCCCACGGGTCCTTCGTGCGCATGTCGATCTTCGCGGTGAGGATCAGGTTGCGGTCGCCGCTGACGACGACCGTCGGGATGCCCTTGTCGGGAGCGTTTCCGGAGTTTGCGCTGATACTCGAAAAGGAGTCCGCCGCGGCAGGCGCCGGAGCGCCGGCCTCCGAGCCGCCGCGGCTCTGCGCGGTCGGAGCACTGGAGGCGCCGGAACAGGCGGTGGCCAAGAGGAGTGGGGCCGCGATAAGAAGGGCGAGCTTACGCATCGTCTTTCACCAGCTTTCGGCGGTCTTGTGTGCGTAGACGTAACGCGGGCTAGCTAGGTTCCCCAGCGCTCTCCGAAGAGCTTTTGGGCGTTCGCGGCGATCTGCCCGGCCAGGTCGCCGATGTCCACGCCGCGCTCCCGGGCGAGCGCCGCGTGCGTCGCCGCCACATAGAGCGGCTCGTTCCGGCGGCCACGGGCATTTTGCGGGGCCAAGTAGGGCGCGTCGGTCTCAGCGAGGAGCCGATCGGCCGGGACGCGCGCGGCGGCGGCGCGGAGGCGGTCGCTCCCCGGGTACGTGAGGGTACCGGCGAACGAGATGTGGAGGCCGAAGTCGAGCCAGGCCGCCAACTCGTCCGGACCCTCGCTGTAACAGTGCACCATCCCGCGGACATCGACCCCCTCGCCGAGGATCGATCGCACGCGATCTCCTGAGTCTCGTACATGGATGACCACCGGAAGGTTCAGAAGCGTCGCGAGGGCGAGCTGGCCGCGGAACGCGGCCTCCTGCACATCGGGTGGCGAGCTGCGTCCGGAGAAATCCATCCCGATCTCACCGATCGCGACGACACGCGGATCCCGCGCGAGCTCGGTGAGCCGATCGAGCGCATCCGGTCCCCACGAGGCGGCGCGATGCGGATGCACGCCGACCGCGACGCGGACGTCATCGTGATGCGCGGCAAGCGTCAGGGCCTCCTCGCTCGACGCGACGTCCTCCGCCACCGTGAGGACGCGCTCGATCCCCGCCTTCCGCGCGCGCTCCAATACATCGGCGACATCGGTCGCAAAGCGGCGATCGGTGAGATGTGCATGCGCGTCGATCACGGCGGGAGGGTAACGTTCAGTGATGGCGGAGCGCATTTTCGTCGCGGTGGCATGGCCGTACACGAACGGTCCGCGTCATCTCGGGCATGTCGCCGGCTTCGGCGTGCCGTCCGATGTGTTCGCCCGCTATCACCGCCTTGTGGGCAACGACGTGCTCATGGTGAGCGGCACGGACGAGCACGGAACTCCGAACCTCATCCAGGCCGACGCCGAGGGCCTCACACCGAAGGAAGCCGTCGACAAGTACAGCCGCATCATCAGCGAAGACCTGCGAGCGCTCGGGCTCTCGTACGACCTCTTTACTAGAACGACGACGGACAACCATCGCGTCGTCGTCCAGGACGTCTTCAAGACGCTGTACGACAAGGGCTACCTCATCAAGAAGACCGCGATGGGAGCGTTCCAGGAAGCCACGGGACGTACGCTCCCCGACCGGTACATCGAGGGGACCTGCCCGATCTGCGGATTTCCGAGCGCGCGCGGGGATCAGTGCGACAACTGCGGCAACCAGCTCGATCCAGACCAGCTCATCAACCCGCGCTCGCTCATCGATGGCTCCAAGCCGATCTTCAAGGAGACCGAGCACTTTTACCTCGACCTTCCCGCCTTCGCCGAGCCGCTCACGAGATGGATCTCAAAGCAATCGCACTGGCGGCCGAACGTGAGGAACTTCTCGCTGAACTACATCGCGAACCTCAAGCCACGCGCGATCACGCGCGACATCGACTGGGGCGTGCCGATCCCCCTCCCCGGTTGGCAGGACCGGCCCGACAAACGGATGTACGTGTGGTTCGATGCGGTCATCGGTTACTTCTCGGCCGCGGTCGAATGGGCGGGAATGGTCGGACGCCCTGACGCCTGGCGCGACTGGTGGCAGGACCCGAAGTCGCGTCACTTCTATTTCATGGGCAAAGACAACATCGTTTTCCACACGACGATCTGGCCGGCGATCCTGCTCGGCTACGGGAACGGCGGCGCCGTCGCGGGCGGCAAGGGCGAGCCACTGCAGCTCCCGTACAACGTCGTGTCGAGCGAGTTCCTGACGATGGAGGGCCGCAAGTTCTCCACGAGCCGCGGTGTGTCCATTTACGTGAACGACTTCCTCTCACGTTATGACGCGGACGCGCTCCGGTTCTATCTCATGCTCGCCGGCCCTGAGACGCAGGACGCCGATTTCACGTGGGCCGATTTTGTTCGCCGCAACAACGACGAGCTCGTCGCGACCTGGGGAAATCTCGCGCACCGCACGCTCGTCAACGCGCATCGACGTTTCGGGGAGGTCCCGAAGCCGGGTGAGCTGACCATTGCCGACAAGAACCTCATCCACACCGTGGAGCCTGGTTTCACGAAGGTCGGCGATCATCTCGAAGCCGCGCGCTTCCGCGCGGCGCTGCAGGAGCTCCTTCACCTTTCGGCTCTTGTGAACCAGTACCTGACCGAGACCGAGCCCTGGAAGCTCATCGCGACGGATAAGGAAAGGGCCGGGACGGTCCTGTATGTCGCGCTCCGCTGCGTCGAC
>VBGU01000237.1:0-446 GCA_005881085.1 Chloroflexota bacterium
CTCGCGAGTCGTCATCAACAGGCGCGCCGGCGAGATGGAGAGGCCGCTCACTCGCCGGCGCTCTTCCTGACCCAGGGGTAGCGGCCCCTCGCGGGGGAGGGGCCCCGAATGAGGCGCGCGCGGCGCTCGAACCACACGCGCAGGAGATAGAAGCGCGTGATCGTCGCCGCCGCGTTCGCTCCGGTGAGCAGCGCGATCTCCGCGGCGACCCCGGCGTGAGGCGCGGTCACGTGGAGCACCCCGATGGCGGCCGAGGTGATGGCGATCGCGACGCCAAGCGCACCCATCCCCGCGAGCTGGTCCTGCCAGAAGCCGGTCCGGGCGCGCACGCCGAACGTGAGCCGGCGGTTCGCCGCGGTATTCGCGAGCGACGTCACCACCAACGCGATCACGTTCGCGACGGCCGGTGAGGCGAAGGCGCGGAGGAGCGCGTAGACGATCGCGTA
>VBGU01000237.1:459-3673 GCA_005881085.1 Chloroflexota bacterium
GCGAACGTGAGCACCTGCCTCGAGAGGGCCATGGTCAGAGCGCCGAAACGCAAACGAAGGATCCCGCGCAGATCGTCGATCGCGGTCTTCGCGATGTCGACGCGTGAATCCGGGTCGTCGGTCCAATCGACCGGGATCTCGTGGATGCGCATGCCTGCGCGCTGTGCGAGGACGAGGAGCTCGGTGTCGAAGAACCACGCCTGATCCTGCACGCCGGGGACGAGCCGTCGCGCGGCCACGGCGGTGATCGCCTTGAATCCGCACTGCGCGTCGCTGAACCGTGCGCCGAGGCCGAGGTGGAGCAGGAAGTTGTACGCGCGCGAGATGAGCTCGCGCTTTGGGCCACGGCGCACTCTCGCGCCGGGCGCCAGGCGGCTCCCGATCGCGACGTCGCTGTGGCCCGACATGAGCGGCGCGACGAGTGGAAGGAGCGCGTCGAGGTCCGTCGAGAGGTCGACGTCCATGTACGCGACGATCGGTGCCTGGCTCGCGAGCCACGCGGTGCGCAGCGCGCGACCGCGTCCCTTCGCGTCGAGGTGGATCGCGCGGACGCTCGGCAACTCGGTCGCGAGGTACTCGGCGATCGGCCACGTCGCGTCGGTCGACGCGTTGTCGACGATCGTGATCGTGGCGGGAAACGGGAATCGCGTCTCGAGGTACGCGTGCAGCCGACGCACGCTTCGGACGAGGTCGCGCTCCTCGTTGTAGACCGGGATGACGACGTCGACCGACTGCGTTTCCATGCCTCGAGCCTGCTCGCCGCGCCATCGCCGGTCATGAGATGGCGGTGAGAATTGCCGCAGAAGTGGCTAAATCGGACCTATCGGAGCGCCGGCGGCACCCTCGGCGCAACGTAGCGCAGGAGCGCGAGGTCCCCCGTGTTGAACCCCGCGTGTTGCGACTGGCTGAACGTATAGGTCGTCGCTACCCCCGTGAACGTCCCCGACTGCAGCTGGTCGCGAACGCTGACCGGGTCGATGCTTTTCTCGGCCGCACTGGAAAGCACTGCGAGCGCGTCGTAGGCCGAGGCCGCGACGCTCGTGGGTGGGCCGGCGCGATCGGTATAGGTCTGCACGAAGCTGGCTCGCGCAAGGGTGCTCGTGCCGGTCGCCGATGTGGCGACCCAGCGCGAGCCCGGCCAGACCGCGAGCGGCGCCGTGTCGCGAAGATCGCCGATGTCGGCGAAGTCGCAGAGATATGACAGGTACAGGGTCGTCCCCGCCGTCGCGGTCCGCGCGGCCTCGAGGTACGTGCGCGGAGTTCCCGCGAAGAACACGATCGTCGTCGCCGCGAGCACCGGCCGGAGCTTTTGCGTCGCGTCAGCCGGCGTGACGGTCATGACGTTCGGCGTCACCTGGCGGTGCGCGAGCTCCTTCACCAGTGCCATGCGATCCGCGACCGCGGTCGTCGACTCGTCGCTCACGAGAAGACCCGAGCTCAGGACCGACCGCCGCGCCGCGTCGTCCAGAACGACACGCGCGAGCTGCGCCGGCGTGGGCGCGAGACCAAATGCCCACCCGCCGCCGCGCGTCGCGGGCTCGAGGATGGGCAGCGTAAACAGGACAGGCACTTGGGCGAGCTGGACCGCGGCCGCGAACGCGTCGTCGTAATCGACCGAGGTGCCCACGATGATCGCGTCCGCGCGGGCCTCGACCGCCTCGCGCCGAAGCTCGAGGACCGTTTTCGACGGACTACCGGCGACATCCGTGATCTTCAGCTTCACTCGGCGCGTTCCCGAAGCGTGCTGATCGGCCCAGAGCTGCAGCGCGTCGCGTTGCGGCGCGCCGTTCGGCGCGCGCGATCCCGACAGGTCGAGCAGCGCGGTGACGTTGAGCGCGTTAGGGTCGCGGGTCGGCGTCGGGGTCGGAGTGGCCGAGGGATTCGCCGCCGTGCACGCGCCCAGAACCAGGACGAGCGCGACGAACGCCCCCGTGCTAGGCGCGCGTCCCATCTGGAAGCGGGTTATCCGCGGCGTACACGTGCGTTGCGGCGTCCTCGGGGCGCGGGTCCGGCTCGCTCTCGGCCTGTTCGATCGCCTTCTCGATCTCGTCGGCGAGAGCGACTCGCATCGTCTCGAGCTCTTGCTCGGTGACGCCCGCCGAAAGGAGATACGCGAAGGCGCGCTTCACCGGATCCTTTGCGCGCCACTCGTCGACTTCCTTCTTCGTGCGGTAGCGGGTGTCGTCGTCGTCGCTCGTGTGCGGCTGGTACCGATAGCACTTGAGCTCGACGAGGCTCGGACCCTTTCCCGCGCGCGCGTGATCGGCCGCGATCTTCGTCTTCTCGTAGCTGTCGAGCATGTCCATCCCGTCGGCGACGTGGCCCGGCATCGCATAGGCCGCGGCCTTCTCGGCGATGTCCTTGACCGCGGTCTGCCGCTCGATTCGCGTGGAGATCGCGATCAGGTTGTTCTCGATGACGAATACGACAGGAAGCTTGTGGACCGCCGCGAAATTCATAGCCTCGTGGAAGTCCCCGGTGCTGGTCGACCCGTCGCCGCCGAATGCGAACACGATGTATGGCTCCTTCCGGAGCTTCAGGGCGAGCGCCAGCCCGACGGCGTGCGGGAACTCGGTCCCGACGCAGACCGAGCGCGAGACGAGCCGGTCCTTCGGCGAGCTGAACATGTTCAGGAACGCGCGGCCGGCGGAGTTCGGGTCGGTCGCCTTTGCGAGCACACCGCGAAATTCGTCCAGCACGCTGAAGCCGAGAACGAACGCGACGCCCATGTCGCGGTAGTACGGGACGGTCCAGTCCTTGCCGCGCTGGATGCACCACGCCGCGCCGATCTGCGCGCCCTCATGGCCGTCCGTGCCCGCACCGAATGGCGTTCGGCCCATGCGGTTCAGCTGGAGGATCCGCTCGCTTACGAGGCGGGTCATGAGGACGTAGCGGTACATGCCTTTCACGTCGTCGAGCGAAAGGCCGAGCGCCTCGTGACGGGTCGCGCTCCCCTTGCGCGTGGTGACCGCCATCAGCGAGTCATGCTAGCGGGCGTCGCGCCAGAAGAAGGCTGCGAGAACGATGAGCCACAGACCGAGGATCATTCGCAGCGGAAGGTCGGGCGGGGACATGGGAATGCCGGTGAGCGCGTAGGCCGCGACAAGCGCGAAGCACGCGATCGCAAGCGCCGCCGTGATCCATCCGAAGACGCGCGGCAGGACGCCGGTCTCGGCCCACATCTTCCCGATCGTCCACCACCAGACCCCGCGCA
>VBGU01000238.1 GCA_005881085.1 Chloroflexota bacterium
CCTCGGCGTGGGCCTCCCGACTTTGCGTACGAAAGTGCTCGAGCTGCTCGCAGAGTCAGGTACTGCTGCGCCCGCGAGCTACGCCGCACCGCCGCCACCGCGTGCCCACGGGTGGGGGCCGTTCAACCGATTTACCGACCGCGCCAAGCGAGTACTCGCGCTCGCTCAGGACGAGGCGAGTCGTATGGGCCACACGTACATCGGACCTGAGCATGTCCTCCTCGGCCTCGCCCGGTTGGCCGACCTCCGTCAAGCAGATCCTTCGATGAAGCGGATCTTCGACACGCTCGGGCTTACCGTCGAGCAGATACGTACCGAGCTTGGAAAGGTGATCCCGGCGAGCGGACAGCCGACACTACCGAGCGAGATCACGCTGAGTCCGGAGACAAAAGAACTTCTTCAGTTCGCCCACGAATCCGCAGGGGACCAACCTGTCGTGCCGGAGCATCTGCTCCTTGCGATCGTCCGCGACGAACAAAGCTTCGGAGCGCAACTCTTCACGAGGCTCGGCGTTACGCCCGAACGCGTGCGCTCGGTCGTCGGCCATTGATACGGCGCTGTCGTAGCACGGCGCCACTCATTTTCCACACTTAACGCATGTACCCAACCGCGGCCCGCCAGGGCTCCCACACCGGCGCGATGGTCTTCGTCGGAGCGATCGGCCTCGTCCTGATCGTGATGTTCGGCGTGTGCGGCGGTAGCTCAACACCGCGCGCGCAAGCCACGCCTAGTCCCACAGCGACGGCACCGCTTCCGAAGCTGTCCGACCTGGATAGCGCGTGGATCGACCAGACCGCGCCTGCGCAGCTCTCGGTCGGCGCCGAGGCGACTATCACGTTCAAGTTCCGAAACACGGGGAAGGTCGCGTGGGCGCGCGGTACCGGGTCCGAGGCGAGCCTCGCGTTCGTCGGCAGCAACGCGAACTTCGATCCGAAGATGGCGGTCAACTGGCCACAGCCGGGTAAGCCGGCGGTGCAGAGCGAGGACGTGGTCGCGCCGAACGAGGTCGGGACGTTCACGTTCAAGGTCAAGGGCGTCGCGGTAGGCACCTATCGCATCGACGTGCGCCCCGTCGTCGTGGCTGTCGGCCCGATGCGCGATCAGGGCGTGTACACCGAGGTAACCGTCCGCTAGAACATCAATTCGGTAGCCATCAGTTTCGAGTAGTCCATTCAGAGGATGAAGGTCAGCACGGCGCGGGTCTAGCGTCGCGATCGAGAAACAGGATGGCTGTACATCGCCTCACGTGTTTCGGGCTTGGCGTGCTGGTCGTGGCAGTGGCATGCGGCGCCGCAACTCCGGCCATTCGCACGCCAGATCCGCTCGCCGGCAACTACATCCTGCGGGGCGGTGGCGGCGCGCTCGACACTGTGACCGCGCTCACCACGGCGTTCACAAACGTGCACCCCGGTGTGAACTGGCAGGGCTTCGAGGATGTGGGCTCCGACGCGAGCGTGAAGCTCGTCGTCTCCGGGGAGGGTGACCTTGGCTTCATCAGCCGCGAGCTTCGGCCCGCGGAGATCGGAACCGTCCTCAGCGTACCGATTGGACGAGCCGGCACCGCGCTCGCGGTGAATGCGAGCAACCCTGTGCGGGGTCTCAGCAAGGAGCAGGTCACGCAAATCTATAGCGGCGAGATCGCCGACTGGAAGACGGTCGGCGGCGTCGCTGGCAAGATTCGTCTCTTTATCCGCGAGCCGGGATCGGCGGTGCGCTCGGCCTTCGAGAGTTACTTCTTCGGCGCGACGAAGCCCACGTATGCGAAGGGTTTGGTGGAGGTAAACAACGCCGACCAGACGATCATCGCGCTCGGCGGATTCAAGGAGTCGATCGGAATGCTCAGCATGAGCGCGCAGGGCTTTGGGGCCACGAGCATCCATATGCTCGCGATCGATGGCGTCCCTGCGACGCGCGCGACGGTGGCCAACGGCACGTACAAGTTGCTCCGTCCGCTCTATCTCATCTACAACACCGACCCCGCGAAGGTGAAGCCCGCGATCAAGGCATTCCTGGCCTGGGTGCAATCGCCGCAAGGGCAAGCGGTTCTGGCGGGGCTCTAGCCGCGAGATCGAGGACTACCTAGCGGATCGCGATGTCCGCCTGACCCTCGAGCGCGTGCGCAAGCCGCGCGCGCGCCGCGGTCGCATCGGACGCACGCACGAGCACCGTGAGCGAATGCTGCGCGACGGTCGGCAGCTGCGCGCTTCGGTCGGCTCGCACAGCGGTGAGATGGAAGAGGAACGCCGCCGCGCTCACCGTGCCGTCGACCGTGAAGTGCCAGATGTCGTGCCACGTCGAAATCGGGAAGTCGCCGGCGAGCGCGGCATTCAGCAATCGGTAGAGCGCCGCGGATCCAAACACGAGCACACCGAGCACTCCGCCAAGGATCGCGAGATAAAGGTAGCCGCGGCGCGGGAGTGAGCGCCGTTCGTCGTCGGTCAGCCTGCGCTGCGCCGGCCACCACGCGAGCGCCCACGCCGGCGCGCCGACAAGCACGAGCGCGATGTACGCGGCCGTCTCGCCTTTGCCGTGCGTGTTCATACCTAGGACCTGGCTGCCGAACACGCCGATCGCGCCCGCGGCACCGATCGCGAGCATCGCGAGCCCGA
>VBGU01000239.1:0-5338 GCA_005881085.1 Chloroflexota bacterium
CGACGAGCTCGCGGACTACTCGGAGCGGACCGGGCTTCGCATGTTTCGGCTGCTGGCACTGCGGTGTCGCGGACTTCTCTCGGCCGCCAGCGGCGACGTCGAAGGTGCGGTCGACACGCTTAAGGACGCAGCCGCGCTCTCAGCGGAGATTCCATTGCCGTTCGAACGCGCGAGGACTTTGCTCGCGCTAGGCCAGGTGCTTCGGCGGGGGAAACAGAAGCGGCTGGCGCGCGAGGCGCTCGAACAAGCGCGGGCCGGATTCGCGCGGCTTGGCGCCAGGCGCTGGTCCGAACGGGCCGTGGCGGAGCTTTCGCGGATCGGGGGCAGAGCACCGATGCGTTGGGAACTGACCCCGACAGAGCGGCGTGTCGCTCAACTCGTCGCCGAGGGCCTTACGAACAAGGAGGTCGCAGGAGCGCTCGTGAGCAGCGTGCGCGCTGTCGAGGCGAACCTAACCCGGATCTATGCCAAGCTCGGTGTTCGCTCCCGGACGGAGCTCGCGCACATGCTCGCGGGAACGGAGACCTCCTAACCAGCGCGCTCCGAGCTCAAGGTCTGTGGCTTTCCACATTTCGTCGCGAGATCACCGCTCATAGGGTCGCGCCCGTGACCGTCTTTCTCCTCGAGTCGTATCTCGGCGCGGTCGGCGAGCCGGACCTTGTCGAGCTGGCGGGCCGCCTGAGTTCAGCGGCAGAAAACGTTTCGCGCGAAGGCGAGCGCGTTCGTTACCTCCACTCGACGTACGTCCCGACGGACGAGACCTGCCTGCACTTCGTCGAGGCGTCTACAGCAGCGGCGGCCGAGCGCTTCGCGCGGCATGCGGAGCTCTCGTTCGACCGAGTCCTCGAGGCGAGAACCGCGGTCGCGATCAAAAGCGAGGTGGAGGAGAAGCGATGAAACTCAGACGCGTTGCACTCGCGACAATCCTGACCGTGCTCGTCGCCGCACCGGTGACTCCGGCAGCGGCTGCGCAGCGGACGCTGGTGGTCGACGATGACCAGCAGCAGTGTCCGAACGCCGATTACACCTCGATCAATGCAGCCATCGCGGCAGCTTCGACAGGCGACACCATCAGAGTCTGCCCCGGCCTCTATGACGAGACCGTCGTCGTGAACAAGGCCTCGCTCGCGCTACGGGGCTCTACGCACGGCAGCTCGACGGAGCCATGTCTGCGCGGTGATTCGGCGACGAACCCGACGCTCGACTCCGTCATCAACGGGGGCGTCCGTCTCGAAGCGAACCGGGTCTCTCTCGAGGGGTTCACCGTACAAGGCAGGCCACCCGATCCGTTGCTGCTGTCGTCTGGCGGCATCGCCACGAGCGCAGCGTTCTCCGGCTACAGCGTTCGGCTCAATGTCATCCAGGACAATCCCGACGGCATCAACCTGAATAGCAGCGGCGCGAGCACGACCGTCGTCGATCACAACTGCATCCGGCGAAACAACCTCGGTGGCGAGGGCGAGGCCGGTATCTTCGCGGAACAGGGACTCTTGAGCAACGCGCGTATCGAGGCGAACACCTTCACGGGCCACGGGTTCGCGTCGATGTTCCTGGGCTACGGCCTCGCCGCCTTCCCGGTGATCACGGCGCCGAGCCTGGACCTCATCGTGACTGGGAATCTGAGCGTCGACGACGGGATCGGCGGCATCATCGTCTCCAACGTCAAAAGGGTCGCGATCTCGAACAACAAGCTGGTTCGGACCGGAAACGCGATCGCGGTCTACACGCCGGCGTCCGAGGTCCTCGTCAGCGGCAATCAGGTGGAGGACAGCCTTTTCTCGGGCATTCGGGTCGACGGAAACCCCTTCGGCTGCTGCTCTTACCCGACCGGGCCAACGAGCATCGCGGTCGCGGATAACACCGTGAAGCGCGCGGGAACCGCCGCGCCGCAGGACGGCATTCTCCTCAACAGGACGAGTCACAGCACAGTTGTCGACAATCGAATTGAGGGAGGCAATCGCGACGGTATCGACGTGAGGGACTCCACAGAGATCCTCGTCGTCGACAACCAAGCCGATTCAAACGCCCGCGACGGCATCCGAAATCGCGGGACGTCCGCGGGCAACAACTTCAAGGACAATCACATGCACGGGAACGCCGAACATGACGCCCACGACGAGAACCGCACCTTGAACACCTGGACCGACAACATCTGCACAACGGACTTTCCGGCGGGCACGATCTGCCGCCCGTAGGACGACGTCGCTAGGTGGACGGCTGCTCGCGATCGCCTACCGCGGTCGCGAGCACACCGTTCACGAACTTCGGCGAGGCTTCGGAGCCGAACATCTTCGCAAGCTCCACGGCCTCGTCGATGACGACGCCCGCGGGCGCATCGCCGGATACGCGGAGCTCGTAGAGCGCGATGCGCAGCACGTTGCGGTCGATGCGCGCCATCTGATCGATGGGAAACTCCGGGGCGAGCTGCGCGATCTCCCTGTCGAGCTCCTTGCGATGCTTTAGCACCCCGTCGACAAGGTCCCACGCGAACGCGCTGGCCTCGTCCGTGAGGCCGGCGCGGAACGCGCCGCGCTGCCAGGTCTCCTTTGCATCGGCGCGATCGAAGTCGATCTCGAACAGCGTCTGGAGCGCGAGCCGCCGCGCGGGATGGCGGCCACCGCGCGCGGGACGCTCGCTCACGCTGCTGATGCGACGCCCTCACCGAGCGCGTCGAGAAGTCGCGTGAAGACGGCGCGCTCGGCGACCTCGATCGCGCGGCGCATCATGTTCGCCCGCGCGCGGCCGTGGGTGACCACGGAAATTCCCGCGACCCCGAGGAGCGGGGCGGACACGTAAGGGTCGTAGTCCATGCGGCTACGGAACTTCGAAAGGCCACCGAGCGCGAACAAACCTGCGACCTTGCCGAGCGGCCCGCCGAAGATGTCGTGGCGAATGCCGTCGACGAAGACGTCGACGACGCCTTCCATCCCCTTCGCGAGCACGTTCCCGGTGAAGCCGTCGGTGACGCAGATATCGGTGATGCCGCGCATCACGTCGCGGCCCTCGATGTTGCCGTAGAAGTTCAGATCCTCGGCGCCTTCGAGGAGCGCGTGCGCGGCCAGCTGCATGCGCCCGCCCTTCTCCGGCTCCTCACCGACGTTGATGAGTCCGACGGACGGTCGATCGACGCCGTGCACCTTCTCCATGAAGCGCGACGCCATACGCGCGAATTGGACGATGTTGTTCTCGTCAGCGTCCATCGTGGCGCCGGCGTCGAGAAGGCAGGCGGGCTTCCCCTTCGTCGTCGGCAACATGCCGCACAGTGCGGGGCGGTCGATCCCGCGAATGCGGCCGAGCACCAGGAGCGCCGCCGCCATCGTCGCGCCGGTGTTGCCCGCGGAGACGACCGCGTCGGCCTCGCCATGCTTGACCATCGCGGTCGCGACACCGATCGACGTGTCGCCGCGGCGCCGGAGCGCGGTCGCGGGATGCTCGTCCATTCCGACGACATCCTTCGCGTCGCGGATGGTGATGCCAGGCGGGACCTCGGCGCCGACGAGCTTGCGAATGGCCTCCTCGCGGCCGACAAGGACGAGGTCGGACGCGCCACCTTCTCGCCGATATAACAGAGCGCCCCGGACTATCTCGTCCGGGGCGTGGTCGCCGCCCATTGCGTCGACGGCGATATTCATCAGAGCGCCGCCGTGTTAAGCGGGCGTCCGCTTCGCCTTGATCGGTATGACCTGGCGGCCGCGGAATGTCCCGCACTGCGGGCACGCCTGGTGCGGCGGCTTCGGGTACTTGCACTGAGGGCACGGAACGAGATTCATCGCGCGCAAGGCGAGATGGCTGCGGCGTTCGCCCTGCGCCGCGCGCGGTATCCGTTTCTTGGGTTGGCCTGCCAAAGCGTTCTCCTCGAGGGGGGTTTCGATGATTCTAGCCGCCGGAGTGATCGAACCGACGTGGCAGGTCGCCGTTTTCGTCGCATTTCGGGTGGCGAGCGCCCTTCCGACCCTACGCTGGCCGTTCGCCGGCGCACTCATCGCGCTCGTCGCGGATTTCGCCGATCTCTTCCTGATGGATGTCATCGGCGGGATCACTGACTACCAGCGTCTCGACAAGCTCTGCGATCTTGGATACATCGCCACGTTTCTCGTCGTTGCCGCACGCTGGTCAGGACTTGAGCGCGTCGTCGCCTTTGTGCTGTTCGGCTACCGGATGATCGGCGAGGTCGCGTTCGAGATCACCGGCCAGCGCGCGCTGTTGCTGCTGTTTCCAAACGTCTTCGAGTTCTGGTTCGTGGCCGTAGCGGCCCGTCGTCACTACCGTGCCGACCGGGCGCTGACGCCGCGGCAAGCGAGTCTCGCCCTCCTTATCTTGCTCATCGCCAAGGAGGCGCAGGAGTACTTCCTGCACGTCGACCGGTTCCTAGATCAGTTCAGCGCGCTGGGCGCGTTGCAGGGCGTCTGGCACACGATCACCGGACGATAGTCACCCCTCGGGGTGAAAATCCTTCAGCTTTGCGAGCGTGCTCCACCGCTCGTCGACGGGAGCATCGTGGTCATGCGGCTCTTCGTTGAGGTCGCGTCCGCACACCAGGCAGAGCCCTTTGCAGTCAAGTTTGCAGAGAGGCGCGAGAGGCGTCGCCAGAATGATCTCTTCGCGCAGCAGCGGCGTCAGGTCGATCTTGAAGTCGCTGCCGATGCGCTTGGTGTCGGGAGGTGGAGCGTCCTTGGTATCGCCGCTTACCACGTCGATCGTCGAGTAAAACTGCTCGGCAAAGTGCGACTCGACCGGTGTCTCGATCGGCCGCAGGCAGCGGCTGCACTTCTCGGCGACGGTCGCCCTCGCGTCGCCCTCGAGGTACGCGCCGGGGTTCGTGTGGGTCGCGACGATATCGGCGTCGATGCTCGTGGCGCCCGCCTCGGTCAGGCCGCCGTTCTCGCCTCGAGGATCGATCGGCGACTCGGTGAGCTCGTAGTCGGCTTGCGCGCCGATGGGCTGCTTCAGCAGCGGTGCGACGTTGATCTTCATGTGGGCCTAGCCCTCCGTAGGGGCTGCTCGTCGCTCCTCTAACACTTCGAGGCTCTTCTTTATTACGGAAAGGGTCTTCACAAGGTCGCTCTCGAGTCGCACGAGAACGTCCGCGGCGTACTGATCGGCGCCGTGCATCGTCTCTTCCGCTTTCCCTTGCGCCTTGTCGAGCAGGTCCTGCGACCGCGTCTCGGCCTCGCGCAGGATCGACTGATCCTGCAGCAAGAGCGCCGCCTGCTCCTGTGCGGCGCCGATGATCTGCTCCGCCTCTTCGCGGGCCTTCGAGAGCACGCGATCGCTCTCCTGGTTGATGCGCCGGGCTTGTTTGACCTCTTCGGGGATGGCGACGCGGAGCTGGTCGATG
>VBGU01000239.1:5475-8118 GCA_005881085.1 Chloroflexota bacterium
GCTCATCGGTCGTCACTCGTCGTCACCCGTCCGCTTCGGCGTCCGGTCTCCTCCTCGCTAGACCGTAATCGCTGCGCTCATCGGTCGTCACTCGTCGTCACCCGTCCGCTTCGGCGTCCGGTCTCCTCCTCGCTAGACCGTAACGCAGGAAGAGGAGCTTCTCCTCACCGATCTCCTTAACGCGAACGATGCGCAGCGAGGCAGGCACCGCGGGCAAATGTTTGCCGTGGGCGCGCGCGATGACGAGTCCGTCGGGAGCGACCGCGGATCGCAGCCCATCGTGACCGAGGGTCGCCTCGGCGATCCTGGCGTCGGCGAACGGCGGGTCGCAAAACACGACGTTGAACCGCTGGTCGTGCGGCCGCGAGTCGAGGTACGCGATCACGTTCGCCACGACGACCAGAGACCGCGCCTCGAAATTGGTCGTCGAGAGATTCCGGCGCAGCGCTTTCACAGCCTCGGCGCCACGCTCCACGAAGGTCGCCCACGCGGCCCCTCGCGACAGCGCCTCGATCCCAAGGGTCCCCGCCCCGGCAAAGAGGTCGAGGACCCGGGCTCCTTCGAGCTCGGGCTCGACTATCGCGAACAGAGTCTCGCGAATCCGATCGGTCGCCGAGCGAGTGCCGCCGCCGCGCGGCACGACCAGGATTCGCCCCTTCGCCTCTCCTGCGATCACTCGCATCAGGCGAGTGCGTAGCGGCGCCAGAGCTGATCGACGGCACGCGAGAGCTCGGCGTGCTCGGAACGCGCGAGCTCCGGATCGCCGGCGAGTATGCGATCGGCCTCGTCGGCCGTCTCGCTGATCAGCTCGGGGTCGACATCGGCGAGATTGACGATGCGGAGCTCGGGAACGCCATGCTGGCGCGCCCCGAGGAATTCGCCGGCGCCCCGGATGGCGAGATCGCGTTTCGCCAGCTCGAAGCCGTCGATCGGTCGACCGTCCTTCATTTCCACCATCGCGGCGAGCCTCTCCGAATCGGACGCCTCGCTCACGAGGACGCAGTACGAGCGCTCCGATCCGCGCCCGATCCGCCCGCGGAGCTGATGCAGCTGGGCGAGACCGAACCGTTCCGCGCCGAGGACGACCATGACGGTCGCGTTTGGTATGTCTATCCCGACCTCGATCACCGTGGTGGCGACGAGGACGTCGATCTCGCGGGTGGAGAAGCGGCGCATGACCGCATCGCGTTCTTTGGCCGGCATGCGGCCGTGCATCAGCGCGAGGCGAAGCCCGCGCAGTTCCTCCTTACCGAGCTCCTCCAGTGTGGCGATCGCGCTCGGGACCTCGTCGCCGCCCTCCGCGGCGGGATCGATCCGCGGCGTGACGACAAAAGCCTGCTGGCCCCGCTTGACCGCGAGCCGGACTCCCTCCCACACCGTGGCGATCTGCTCTGGTGTTCGCAGGTGCGTGATGATTGGCTTCCGTCCCAGGGGCAGCTCGTCGATCACTGAGATGTCGAGGTCGCGATAGATCGTCTGGTTCAGCGTCTGAGGGATCGGCGTCGCCGTCGTGAGAAGGAGGTGCGGGTCGGTGCCTGTGCCCTTCTCGCGGAACGTCGCGCGCTGGCGGACGCCGAAGCGGTGCTGCTCGTCGACGATGGCGAGACCGAGCCGTTTGAAGGCGACGTGCTCCTCGACGAGCGCGTGCGTGCCGATGGCCACGTCGATCGATCCGTCTGCGAGCCCGGCGAGTATTTCGCGCCGCCGCTCGCCGGTGACGCTCGAGGTGAGGAGCGCAGACGTGGGTCCTCCATTCGCGAAAAGAACCTCGAGGGATCGGGCGTGCTGCTCGGCGAGGAGCTCGGTCGGCGCCATGAGCGCGGTCTGTGCGCCCGAGGCCGTCGCGATCCGCGCGGCGAGCGCCGCCACCACAGTCTTGCCTGAACCGACGTCGCCTTCGAGCAGACGCGACATCGGGATGCGGCTTCCGAGATCCGAGCGGATCTGGTCAAAAGATCGCATCTGCGCGCCGGTGAGGGCGAAGGGCAGCTCGGCGATCCACCGCGAAAGGTCCGCGTCGGGAACGGAGAGCGGGAGCGCGGAGGCTTGAGCCTTCCACCGGGCACGTCGCTGTCCCAGCGCGAGCTGCAGGATGAGGAGCTCGTCGAACGCGAGCCTCCGGCGGGCCTTGAACAGCCGCTCCACGTCGTCCGGGAAATGCACCTGGCGAAGCGCCGACGCGATGTCTGGAAGGCGGTGGCGCTCGCGGATCGCCGGCGGGAGAGGCTCGGGGACCTCGCCAACGAGGCCGGTGCGGCGCGGGCCGCCCTCGATCGCGGTATGCAGCCAGCGGCGCATCTGACCCGGCTTGATCCCTTCCGTCAGCGGGTAGATCGGGACGAGCCGTCCGGTATGGACGGCCTCGGCGTCGGCGCGCTCGAGCGTCGGCTGGCTGAACTGGAGCGTGCGCCCGAAGAATCTGACCTTTCCCGAGATCCGCACCCGCTCGCCCTCGCGGTGCGTCTCCTTCACGAACGCGCGTCCGAACCAGGTCGCGCGCACGTCGGTGGGCGTGCCGTCCTCCTCGGCAAGCTCGGCCTCCGTCATGAGCTTGCCGGTCGCGGTCCGTCGCTGCGAGATACGTCCGAGCGTCGCGACCGCGGTTTGGCTCGCGTTTGGCACGAGGCGTCGGAGCGGGACGAA
>VBGU01000240.1 GCA_005881085.1 Chloroflexota bacterium
GCGGTCGCGGCGTGCACGCCGGGCGCGACCTCGCCGTCACCATCGGGCTCGCAGCGGGCGGTCGCGCCGTTCAAGTTCCTTTTCGGATTCACGGTGCAGGCGAACCCCTCGCTCCCGGTGATCATCGCGAAGGAGCTCGGCTACTACGCCCAGGAGGACATCAACATCAGCTGGGACTTCACGACCGACTCGACGAGCATCCGGCTGATCGGCACGAATCAGTACCAGTCCGGAAGCGTGAGCGACGTCGCGACGGTCGCGAACTTCGTCAGCCAGGGCATCCCGCTGAAGGCCGTCTGCCAGCAAGGGCAGGCCAGCGCACGCGCGTTCGCGGTGAAGCAGGGCTCGCCGATCAAGCGGCCGAAGGACTTCGAAGGCAAGAAGGTCGGCGTGAAGCCAGGTGCGCCGTGGACCGAGTACGCTCGCCTACGACAAGGTCGACCGCACCAAGATCACCGAGGTCCCGGTCGGATTCAGCTCGGTCGAGCTCAAGGACAACCTCGTCGATGTGCTTCCTGTGTTCACCGGCAACGAGCCGTTCGTCCTGAAGAATCAGCTGAACACGCCGGTGGAGCTGATCCTGCCGAGCAACTACGGGTTCCCCTCCGTCGGCACGACGATGGTCGCGAACACCGACTACATCAAGAACAACCGCGGCGTGTTCCTCCGTTTCCTGAAGGCCACGATGAAGGCGCAGGAGTACTTCATCGCGAATCGTGACCAGACCATCCAGATCGCGATTCAGTACGGCGGCACGGCGACGTCGAAAGACCAGCACGCGTTCATCTACGACGTGTCCGCGCCGGACATGAAATCGCCGAAGGGCGTTGGCTGGATCGACAAGAACGCGTGGCAGCAGAACATCGACCTCCTGTTGAGCCTGGGGGTGATCAAGACCAAGCCGAACATCGACGACCTCGTCGACACTTCGCTCATGGACGAGGTCCTGAAGGACGGCAAGGTCGTCTTCCCGTAGCGTTTTGTGCGTGAGGGGCGTCGTGTGACGACCGCGACGCCTCTCGTGCGTTTTTCTGGGGAGTCGCGGTGAAAGCGGCGGTCATGCACACCCGCGGCGCGGACCTCGTGATCGAAGATCTCGAGATCGAAGCGCCGCACGCCGGCGAGGTGGCCGTTCGCCTCGTCGCGACCGGCGTTTGCCACAGCGACCTGAACGGCTTGCGCGGGTCGCGCGAGCTCCCGCTACCGATGGTGCTCGGCCACGAGGGCGCGGGCATCGTCGAGGCCGTCGGGGCGGGCGTGACGACCGCGGCCCCCGGCGATCACGTGATCCTTTCCGCCATCGGCCGCTGCGGGCGGTGCGCGGAGTGCGTCGACGGCCGTCCGTGGCTCTGCGCGGTGGCCGGCGCGACGATATTCAGCGGGAGGCTGCCGGACGGCACCACGCGGCTCAGCCTGCGGGGACGACCGGTGTACCACTGGTTCGCGCAATCGTCCTTCGCGGAGCGCGCGGTCGTCCCCGAGGGCGCGGTCGTGCGGATACGGTCCGACGTCGCGCTCGAGAAGGTCGCCACGCTCGCGTGCGGCGTGTCGACGGGCCTCGGTGCCGTGTTCAACGCGGCGCGGGTCGAGGTCGGATCGACGGTCGTCGTCATCGGGTGCGGCGGGGTCGGCGTGAGCGCCGTCGTGGGCGCCGACCTCGCCCACGCCGGGAAGATCGTTGCCGTGGACATCGCCGACGACAAGCTCGCGTTCGCGCGGTCGCTCGGAGCGACGCACACCGTGAACGCGAGGTCGGAGGACGCCGTGCAGCGGGTCCGCGAGATCACGGGCGGCGGGGCCGATCACACATTCGAGTGCGTCGGGAACCCAGTCACGCTCACGCAGCTCGTCGAGATGATCCGGCCGGGCGGACACGGGTACGTCGTGGGCGCCGCGGCGCCGGGCACGCGATTCCCCTTCCCGACCGACGGATTCATCCGCAACAAGCATCTGCACGGCGTCATGCAGGGGAACGTGCGCGCGACCGTGGACATCCCGCGTTACGTCGACCTCTATGCGGCCGGAAAGCTGCCGCTCGACCGGCTCGTCACGAGGACCTACCCGCTCGACGCCATCAATGACGCGATCGCCGCGTTGGAGCAGAGTGTGGGTCGAGGCGTGGTGGTCTTCGGATGAGCACGCAGGGAGAGGATGGCCGGATGTACGAGCCGCTCAAGCCCTACTGGTATCCGCTCGCTCTGTCGTCCGACGTCGTCGACAAGCCCATCGCCGCGACGCTGCTCGGCGAGCGGGTCGCGATCTACCGGGCGGGCGGGAAGGTGCGCGCCCTCCGGGACCTCTGCGTGCATCGCGGCACGCCGCTCTCGCTCGGCTGGATCGACGGCGAAACGCTGGTCTGCGCCTACCACGGGTGGGGGTACGCGCCGGATGGCGCGTGCACGCGCATCCCCTCGCTGCCGCCGGGCCGTTCCGTCCCGCCGAAGGCGCGCGTCGACGCGTTCCACGCCGACGAGCGCTACGGACTCGTGTGGGTCGCGCTCGAGCAGCCGCGCGAGCCGATCCCCGAATGGCCCGAGGCCGAGCGTCCGGACTTCCGAACGATCTGGACCCAGTACCGCTGGAAGGCGAACGCGGCGCGCGCGATCGAGAACGTCATGGACTACGCCCACTTCCCGTGGGTCCACCCGGGCGTGCTCGGCGACCGGTCCAAGCCGATCTATCCGGACGTCGACGTGCACACGGACGGGAATCTCATCAAGTACGTCGTCGACGACGAGGCCACGAACGCGATCCGTACCTACACCGTCAGCCTCCCGCTCACCCTCTACATGCACGTCGCGCGGCGGACGCCCGGGGTGGGCCAGGAGAACGTGACCTCGCTCTTCTTCATGGCACGCCCGATCGCGGAGCGCGAGACGCATTTCTATTTCGGGCTCTCGCGGAACTTCGGGCTCGACCAGCCGGACCAGGTCTGGGCCGATCGCAACACCGCCGTGACCGAGCAGGATCGAGTGATCGTCGAGGCCCAGCGCCCGGAGCTCCTGCCGCTCGACCTTTCCGACGAGCTGCACCTGCGCGGAACGGATGCGGCGGCGGTCGAATACCGGCGGGCGCTCAAGCGGCTCGGGGTCCAGTGGTGACCGAGGGCGCGGGAGGAAGACCATGACGATCGCGGAGCCGACGAAAGCGAAAGCCGGACCGGCGATGCGGGTGGATCCGATCACGTTCGAGATCCTTCGACATCGCCTCTGGAGCATCAATGAGGAGGCCGCGAACACCCTCGAGCGCGTCTCGGGTTCGCTCATCGCGAGCGAGGTCCACGACATGAACGCCTCGATCATGACCGCGCGCGGCGACTCCCTTGTGATCGCACCGTACATGCTCGTGCACGCGATCTCGATGGAGACGCTCGCGAAGGACGTCGTCGCCACGTGCGCGGAAAACCCGGGCATCCGTCCCGACGACATGTTCCTCTGCAACGACCCGTACGCGGGCGCGCAACATCAGATGGACGTCGTCGTCCTCGGCGCGATCCACTTCGAGGGCGAGCTCATCGGTTGGGTCGGCTCGACGATCCACCAGATCGACATCGGCGGCCCGGTCCCGGGGCAGGTCCAGGTCGGCGCGAAGGACATCTACGGCGAGCAGCCGCTCTTCCCGCCGATGAAGATCGTCGAGGGTGGCGAGCTGCGCAGCGACCTGGTGCGGCTGTACTTGAGAATGTCGCGCGTCGCCGAGATCGTTCGGCTCGACCTCACCGCGATGATTGCGGCGAACAACGTCGCGAAGGCGCGCGTGCAGGAGCTCTGCCGGCAGTACGGCGTCGAGACCGTGAAGGCGCTCATGCTCGATCTGCTCGACCACAGCGAGGAGCGCATGCGATCCCGGCTGCGCGAGCTTCCGGACGGCACGTGGCGCCATCGCTCGTACCTCGAGTACGAGGACAAGATCTACACGGCCGTCGTCGCGATGACGAAGAAGGACGACCACATCACGTTCGACTTCCGAGGATCGTCGCCGCAGGCGCCAGCCGTGATCAACAACCCCATTCACGCGACCGTCTCGGACGTCCTGTGCTGCGTCATGACCTATCTCTGCTGGGACATGCCGTGGGTACCCGCGGGAATCGCGCGCGCCGTCACCGTGGAGTCGGAGCCCGGGACGATCGTTCACGTGAAGTGGCCGGGCGGCGTGAGCAAAGCGACGACGAGCGCGACGCAGTCGGTGATCAACCTCGCCGACAACGCGCTCGGAAAGCTGCTCGCGGCCTCGGACACGCACCGTGAGCACGCGATGGCGAACTGGGTCGGGAGCCTGACGACGGAGGAGCTCTTCGGGACCGACCAGCGCGGGCAGTGGTTCGGCGCGACGATGCTCGACACGTACTTCGGCGGCGGCGGCGCGCGCAGCCGCAAGGACGGCGTCGACACCGGCGGCTATGTCGGGAGCATCTACGAGCTCGCGCCGAACGCCGAGGCCTACGAGTTCCAGTACCCGATCCTCTATTTGTTCCGGCGGCATCAGGCTGACTCGGGCGGGTCGGGCATGTT
>VBGU01000241.1 GCA_005881085.1 Chloroflexota bacterium
TGAGACCTACGCACTCCCCACCCAGGATGCGGTGACGCTCGCGCTGCGGACGCAGCAGGTCATCGCGCACGAGTCCGGCGTCGCCGACACGATCGACCCCCTCGCAGGCTCGTATTACCTCGAATCGCTAACGCAGCGCATGGAACGCGGCTTCGAGCGTTACCTGGGCGAGATCGAGAAGATGGGTGGCATGGTCGAGGCGGTCGAGCGTGGCTATCCGCAGCGCGAGATCACCGAGGCCTCATTCCACTTCCAGCAGCAGGTCGAGGAGGGGGAGAAGGTCGTCGTCGGGATCAACAAGTACGCGACTGCCGAACAAGCGCCGATCCCGACCCTCGCGATCGACCCGGACGTCGAAAGAAAGCAGATCGCACGACTCGTCGAGACGCGCAAGACCCGCGACGCCGGTCGTTGGAGTGAATCAATTGATGCACTTCGCCAAGCCGCGAAGAGCGGCGACGAGCTCATGCCCCGGTTCTTGGAGTGCGCGAGAGCAAACGCAAGCGTCGGCGAGCAGGTACTGGTGCTGAAGGAGGTGTTTGGTGAATACCACGATCCGGGGTACTTCTAGAGACGAGCTGCTCGCCAAAATTTCTGGGGCGCACCGCTCGATGCGGGAGGCGATCGGGGCGCTGCCTGCGGAGCGTTGGGACGAGAAGCTTCCGGCGGGCTGGACGTTGAAGGAGATGGTCGGCCACCTCGCGCACTGGGAGAGCACGGTTCCGGCGTTCGTCGATTCGCTTCGGACCGGGACGCCGCAGGAAGTGGCCCTTCTGGTGGCGGATGATGGGGGCGGCGACGTCGACGAGCAGAACGCGCGCGCGGCAGCCGAGGCGCGCGGCCGTTCGCGAGACGAAGTCCTCCGCCGCTGGGATGACGCGCACGCCGAGATGCTCGAGGTCGCGCGCACTCTGAGCGACGCCGAGCTCGAAGACGTCTCTTTCATGCAAAAGTTCGAGGGCGAGAGCTACGGGCATTACCCCAACCACTACGCGGACCTGAGCGCTGCGATCAAGGACAAGGACGACCTCCTCGCCGTCGTGCAGATGTCCTGGACCCCCTTCCGTCTCGCGATCGGCGCAATTGGCCTTCCCAGCCTCGAGGAAAAGACCTGGACCGGTTGGACCTACAAGGACCTCGTCGCCCACGCGGCGGCGTGGGAGGACCGGGCGGCGAGTCGGCTTCGGACCCTCCGGGAGAGCGCAGCGAGGACGTACCCCGGCGTGGACGACACCGACGAATTCAACGCGGCGGTCGTGGAACGAACGCGCGGCCGCCACGCACGTGACGTCATCGGCGAGCTCGACGCAGCGCACGCGCGAATCGTTGAGGAGATCGGGAAGCTCACCCCGGAGCAGATCCATGCCAAGGACGATTGGGTCATCTCGGTCGTAGCGGGGAACACGTACGGCCACTACGCGGACCACCTCGACGAGATCTTTGTGAGCGTGCCGAAGCGGCCGGCGGAGCTTCTCGGCAAGATGCGGGAAGGTTGGCGCCCGTTCCGGCGCGCCCTGAACCGCCTCGGGCTCTCAGCGTTATCGGACACGACGCCGTCCGGCTGGACCTACAAGGCGATGGTCAGCCACGTCGCGAACTGGATGGAAAAGCTCGCGGGCGAGATGCCGAACCGGCTTGCGGGCCGCCGCGGCCCTTTCCCGGACGTCGACGCCGAGAACGCGCGCGAGGCCGAGGCGAGCACATCGCGATCCGCGCACGAAGTAATCGAGAGGATGCATGCGGCGTACAAGGGCGTCGTCGAACTCGTGACCGCGCTCCCCGCGGACCGCGACATCGACTTCCTGGCGGTGCGCCTCGTCGTCGGTGAGACGTACGGGCACTTCGTCGAGCACGGCGCTGAGATCGAGGCCGCGCTCCCGCGGACCGCGGCCGACTACGTCGAACGCATAGATAAGGTCTGGAAGCCGTTCCGCGCCGCGATCCGCGAGCGGGGTCGCGCTGGCCTGGGCGAGCCGACATCGAGCGGCTGGACCTACAAGGACCTTGTCGCGCACGTGGTCGGCTGGATGGAGCAGATCGTGCGCGAGATACAGACGAAGGAATTCCGCACCGGTTGGACCAGCGAGACGATCCAGGAGTTCAACGACCGCTCCGTGCGGACGCACGAGCTCGTCGGACCGGAAGCGATGGTCGACGAGCTCGACACGGTCTATCGGCGACTAATCGAGATACTGCGCGGGCTCGGCGGTGGCGACGTCGACGAAAAGATCGCCAGCTCGCTGCCCCACTACACATACCTTCACTGGGAGGAGCACTTCGCGGAGCTCGGCATACCGCTTTGAAAAGACCGATCCGCGTCGTCGTAGCCAAGGCCGGGCTCGACGGGCACGACCGGGGCGCGAAGGTCGTGGCACGGGCGTTGCGCGACGCCGGGATGGAAGTGATCTACACGGGCGTGCATCAGACTCCCGAGCAGGTCGTCGAGACCGCGCTGCAGGAGGATGCCGACGCGATCGGCCTCTCGCTCCTCTCGGGCGCGCACAACTACATCTTTCCCCGCGTGAGCGAGCTCATGAAGGAAAAGGGCCTGGACGACGTGCTCCTCTTCGGCGGGGGCATCATCCCGGAGGCCGACTGGCCGGCGCTCTCAAAAGTGGGCGTCGAGAAGGTCTTCCCTCCGGGTGCGTCGCTCGAGGAGATCACCAAGTACGTGCGCGAAGCGGTCGGGAAGAAGCGCGGCGTGGTGGCCGATGGGCGCTAGTCACCACGAGCCGATTCATTTCATGGCCGACCGGCGAGAGGCCGAAAGGCGCCAAAAAGAGGCTGCGAACGATTACGCGAAAGCAACAGGGAGAAGGAAGATGGCGAAGAAGGACGACAGACCGGTCGATGCGGGGCTCGCGGCACTAGTCGGAAAGAGCGAGCAAGAGCTCATCGATTTCTGGAAGCAGCGCTTCGGGCTGATATCGGCGATCCCGATGGACACCGCGCGGGTGGGTGCGCTCACGCCGCAGCTTCGCGAGCTCGTGCGCATCGAGAATCGCGAGGAGCGCAAACGGCTCACCGCCGCACGGATGAAGGCTTTCGTTCAGCTGCCGAGCGACCAGCAGGAGCGGATCACGAAAACACGCCAGGCCGCCTACAACGTCGACCGCGGCGTGCTCGAGGAAGACCAGCGCATGGTCGACGAAATCCTGCCGACTCTCGCTGAAGCAAAGGGCTATCCCACGGCGGCACGTTGAGCACCGCTTGAACTTCTCATACCGGGACGATCAGCTCCTCGTCCGCGATACCGTCCGCGACTTCGTGCGGTCGCGGATCGTCCCGAACGCTCACTCGTGGAGCGAAAAGGGCGAGTTCCCGCTCGAGCTCCTCCCTGAGCTCGCCGCGCTCGGGCTGACCGGGCTCGCCGTCCCGCACGAATACGGTGGCGCCGAGCTCGACGTGTTGACGATCGCGCTCGTGATGGAGGAGCTCGGCGCGGGCGATGGATCGGTCGCACTCACGATCGCCGCGCACAACTCACTCTGCATCGGACACCTCCTGGTCGCCGCGAGCGAGGAGCAGAAGGCGCGCTGGCTCCCGCCCCTCGCCCGCGGCGAGCACCTCGGGTGCTGGGCGCTGACCGAGCCGTCATCCGGATCCGACGCGATCAGCGCGCAGAGCCGCGCCCGCCGCGACGGCGACGATTACCTCCTTACGGGCACGAAGCAATTCATCACCAACGGATCCATCGCGGGCTTCGGCGTGATCCTTGTTGGCGCCGGCGAGCGCAAGCTCTCGGCGTTCGGGGTGTCGCGGGGGACCCCCGGCCTTCGCGTCGGCCGACGCGAAGAGAAGATGGGCCTTCATGCGTCCGACACCGCGCAGCTCGTGCTCGAGGATTGCCGGGTCCCCGCCGCGGATCGGATCGGCCGCGACGGCGAAGCGTTCGATCACGTCAAGCAGGTCCTCGACAAAGGACGTATCGGCATCGGCGCGCTCGCGATCGGGCTCGGCCGCGCGTCGCTCGAGGTCGCGATCGGATACGCGAAAGAGCGCAGGCAGTTCGGGAGACCGATCGCGGAGTTCGAGATGATCCAATGGCGTCTGGCCCGCGCGCGCACGGAGCTCGACGCGGCGCGTTTGCTCGTGCACCGCGCCGCCGCCCTCGCCGAGCTTCGCTTCACCGACGCGGCGTCGAAGGCAAAGCTCTACGCGTCGGAAGCCGCGACGCGTGCGGCCGACTCGTCGCTGCAGGTCCTCGGCGGATACGGCTACCTGCAGGACTTCCCGATCGAGCGGCATCTGCGAGACGTGCGCCTCATGGAGATCGGGGAGGGTACGAGCGAAGTCCAGCGGATCGTGATCGCACGCCAGCTCCTTCGCGTCGACTGATGCCGGCATCGAGGACCGAGACCGGCGATCTGCTCGCTCGCGCGCGCTCGGGCGACAAGCGATCGATCGCGCGCCTCGTCTCGGTCGTCGAGAACGACGAGCCCGGCGCGGCCGAAGCGATGCGCGAGCTCTACCCAACGACCGGCCGCGCGCAGACGGTCGGGATCACCGGCCCGCCGGGCGGCGGCAAATCGACGCTCGTGAATCGCCTCGCCGGCCTGTATCGAGAGCGGGCCGCTCGCGTCGCGATCGTTGCCGTGGATCCCTCGAGCCCGTTCAGCGGTGGCGCGATCCTCGGCGACCGCATCCGCATGCGCGAGCGGTTCCTCGACGACGGCATCTTCATCCGCTCGATGGCCAGTCGCGGGCACGCCGGCGGTCTCGCGCGCGCGACGGCGCGAGTCGTGAACGTGCTTGACGCCCTCGGTACGGACATCGTCCTCGTCGAGACCGTCGGCGTGGGTCAGGAAGAGGTGGATGTCATCCGCGTCGTCGACACCGTTTGCCTGGTGA
>VBGU01000242.1 GCA_005881085.1 Chloroflexota bacterium
CGTCGAGGCGATCGACAAGCATCGCGCCTGGTCGCGCGAGTCCGGTGACTATGTGGAGCGCCGGCGCACGGCCGCGCGGAGCGAGGTCGAGGCGCTCCTGCAGGAGGCGCTGCTCCGCGAGCTCGAGGGCCGAGTCGGCGAGTCGCGTCTTGACGCCGCGGTCACGCGCGTCGCCGATCGCACGATCGATCCGTATGCCGCCGTCGAGGAGCTCCTGCGGCGGTGAGCCACGCGCAGCACGAAACGACGGATACCTCGCGGCTCGCGCCGCAGGCGACGATCCACGGCCTCACCCGGCTGCGGCATCGGCGAGGTGCTCGGGCTCGGGGGCGCGACGCTTCTTTTGTCGCGGCGTTCCCGGTCAACCGAT
>VBGU01000243.1 GCA_005881085.1 Chloroflexota bacterium
CCGCCGAACGTCCAGGGCCACCGCGACTGCAACTACATCCAGAGCCAGTACGGCGGGCAGACGGCCTGCCCCGGTAACGCGTTGTACGCGCAGCTTGTGAACATCCGGCAGATGGCGCAGGCCGCGGTGATCAACGGCTACAACGAGATGCCGTACCTCGAGACGACGCTCCCGAAGGCGGGATACCCGGGCGCGAACCTGACCGTCGGTGTCACCGTCGCGAACCGCGGCAAGCAGACCATCCCAACTGGGACGCGCGTCTCGTACAAGGTGATGCAGGGGGCGAACACGGTCGTTCCGCAGGGCGGCACCGGGACTGTCGCGACCGACATCGTGCCGGGCGCGATCGGCGCGGTGAACGTCCCGTTCACGGTCCCCGCGATCGGGAACTACATCGTTCGCTGGGATCTGCAGACGGCTGGAGCGTGGTGGAACACGACCTACGGCTCGCCGGTGCGCGAGCAGTACTTCCGCGGCGCCGACTGGAGCGTCGACTGGGTGAGTGACAACGTGCCGATCAGCTGGACCGCCGGCGAGACGAAGATGATCAGCGTCACGGTCGCGAATGACGGCGGCCGCGTGTGGAACGCAACGGGCGCGGGTCCGGTCCAGCTCGGGTACAAGTGGGTGAGCAACGCGACCGGCAACACGTTCCCGGGCGCGAACCGCGTCTCCCTGCCGGGCGACGTACAGCCGGGTCAGTCCATCTCGCTGCAGATCCCGGTGACCGCGCCGGTCTACCCGACGAACTACACGGTGTCGCTCGACCTCTACAAGCAGAATGAGTTCGCGTTCGCGGACAAGGGCATCGCCGACAACGACACCAACACGGGCGTGAGCGTCGACTTCAAGGCCGGCTACACCTTCAACGCGATCCCGAAGTTCACGGCGGGTCAAACGACGACCGTGCCGGTGACCATCGCCAACATCGGGAACGGCACGTTCCCGACCACAAGCGCGTATCCGATCAATCTCGGGTACCACTGGACGACCGCGAGCGGAGCGAATGTCGTCTGGGACGGATCGCGCACGCCGCTCGGCGGCGACCTCCTCACCGGTCAGACGAGGACGGTGAACGCGGCCGTGACGGCGCCGACGACCGGCGGAAGCTACGTGCTGAAGCTCGACCTCGTGCAAGAAGGCGTCGCGTGGTTCTCGACAAAAGGCGCGGCCACCGGGAACACCGCGGTCGCGCTCGAGGGTCCCGTGGTCGCGTCGTTCGGTGCGAACTACGCGATCCCGCCGATCAGTGGCACGGCAGCGACCACGACGACCGTACAGATCACTCTCGGCAACACGAGCAACTTCACCTGGCCCGCGGCGGGCGCGAATCCGGTGACCCTCAGCTATCACTGGCTGACCAACGGCGGAAGGACCGTCGTGTGGGACGGACTTCGGACGAAGCTTCCGGCTGATGTGCCGGCCGGCCAGCTCACCCAGGTGCAGGCGAACCTCGCGTTCCCGAACGCGGCCGGTACGTACATCCTGCGGTGGGATCTCGTGCAGGAAGGCGTCACGTGGTTCTCCGGGAAGGGCATCAAGATGGCGGAGCAGACGGTCTCCGTGACGCCGTACGTCGCTCCGTTCTTCGGCGGATCGCTCGGCGTCGACCAGACGCCGGCCTCGATGGGCGCGAAGACCACCGTGTTGGTGCCGGTGAAGATCGAGAACATGTCGAACTTCGACTGGGGCTCGAACGTGAATCTCAGCTACCACTGGTACGACGCCGCGGACAACCTCGTCGCATGGGACGGCCTGCGCACGTCGCTCGCCGGGACCGCGCGGACGCAGATCGCGGCGATCAACGCGCAGATCGCGGTGCCTGCGACGCCGGGGACGTACAAGCTGCGCTACGACATCGTGCAGGAAGGCGTCGCGTGGTTCTCCGGGCAGGGCATGCAGACGCCGGTGAAGCAGGTCTCGGTCATCGTGCCCGCGCTCAGCGCGCTCTACTCCGCACCCGCGACCGTGAACGGCGCGGTGAACGCGATGGTCACCGTCCCCGTGACGATCACGAACGCCGGCTCGACCACCTGGCAGCCAGGTGCGTTCAACGCGGCGTACCACATGTACGTGCCGAGCGGCGCCGTCTTCGTATGGGACGGGGTGCGCACCGCTCTTCCCACTGCGGTCGCATCGGGCGACTCCGTCACGCTGAACGTCATCGTGAAGATGCCGCCGGCGCCGGGCACGTATCTCTTGCAGTTCGACGTCGTGCAGGAAGGCGTTGCGTGGTTCTCGGGCCAAGGAGTCCCGACCGGGAGCGCTACTCTCCAAGTCCAGTGAGGCGGCTCCTCGCACTCGCGGTCATCGTCCTGATAAGCGCGTGCGGACCGCGGACCGCACCGGTGAAGACGCCGGAGTGGCAGACGATCGGCGAGCTCTCGCAGCCGCGCGCGTACGCGAGCGCTGTCGCGCTCTCGAATGGAAAGATCCTCGTCGTCGGCGGATTCGACCGCTTCGCTCCCGACGTCATGAACGAGCAGAGCGAGCTCGTCGATCCGGCGACCGGCAAGGTGACGCTCCTTCCGCAACCGCTTCTCGGACGCGTGCATCAGAGCATCACCTCGGCGTGGGAGGACCTCGTCGTCGTCGCGGGTGGCGTCGAGTGGCACGAGACGTACTGGTCGCCCGTCGATCAGGTCGACGTCTTCCGGCCGTCGCAGCGCGGATGGGTGCTCGGCGCGCCGCTTCGTCATGCGCGCTCGGATCACGCCGCGACCGCATTGCAGGATGGACGCGTCTTCGTGACCGGCGGCAACGCGGACACGAAGCTCCTCGCTTCGAGCGAGATCTACAACCCGCGGACCGACCGGTGGACCGACGCCGCGCCGATGCCGCGCGCGCGCACGCAGCACAGCGCGGTCACGCTCTTCGACGGTCGCGTCCTCGTCACCGGGGGCATCGACGCCGACGGAGCGCCGACCAACACGTCATTCATCTACGACCCGGGCATCGACTCGTGGAGGGACGGTCCGCCCATGACGGTCGCGCGCCTGCAGCAGGTCGCGGTCGCGCTCCCGACCGGCGACGTGCTCTTCGCGGGCGGCGATGGCGTCGCCTCCGGGACGAGCGAGGTCTACCGCTTCGGCAAGGGTGAATTCGAAGCGTCCGGAACGCTCGTCACGCC
>VBGU01000244.1 GCA_005881085.1 Chloroflexota bacterium
CCTACTCGAATGGCTCTCGACCCACGGCGCGGACGTCACGGTGATCGACTACGACATCGACTGGCCGGCGAGGGCGGGCCCGCTCCTGCAGCGCCGTCACGAATTCGCCGGCATTCACAAGTACTTCGCGGATTCGCGCATCCGCCTGATCCGGCCGGGAATGATCCGCATCGGGCTCATCGCTCGTCTCTCCTGGCTCTTTGGAAACTGGCGCGAGCTCCGGACTATCTTCCGCAAAGCAACGCCCGATGTCGTGGTCGCGTACGGCATCTCGAACGCGCTCGTAACGCTCGCGGCCAGCCGCGCCGCCGGACGCCCGTTCGTCTATCACGTCATGGACGCGCTCCACACGCATGCCGAGTCTTTTCCGGTGCGCCGGGTCGCGCGATTCATCGAGAGCCTCACGATGCGCCACGCCGACCGGATCGTCGTCGTGAGCCATGGCCTGGCGCGGTACGCCGCGGGCATGGGTGCGCCGCCTGATCGACTCACGGTGATTCCGATCGGCGTTCGCCGGATCGACGCTGACCCGGAGGCCGGCGCGCGCGCCCGGGCGCGGCTCGGCGTCGGGGAGGGTGAGGTGCTGCTCCTTTTCGTCGGCTGGCAGTACGTGTTCTCGGGTCTGCGCGAGCTGGTCACCGCTTTCGCGCGCCGGGGAGCGGAGGTCCCCTGGCTTCGACTCGCGATCGTCGGTCGCGGCGATCTCTACGACGAGCTGCAACGAATCCGGGCGGCGAGCGGGCTCGAGCGGCAGATCGTCATGACCGGTCAGCTGCCCGTGGACGAGGTCGGGGCGCTGATCGAAGCCGCGGACTTTGGCCTCCTTCCGGCGTACCGCAACGAGACCATGGAGCACCTCGTACCCACCAAGGTCGTCGAGTACATGGAACACGGAAAGGCCGTTATCGCGACCCGCCTGCCGGGGTTGGAGGCCGAGTTCCCGTCCCTTCCCGGCATCCTCTACATCGACCGGGCCGAGGCAGCGATCGACCGGGTGAGGGCCTTCGCGGGGAACGCGGACCCGACGGCTATACGCGCGATCGCGAGTCGCCTGGGCGAGACCTGCCGCGAGGCGATTCAGCAGCGCGACGACTGGGAGACGGTCACGGCGAACTTCGCGTCGCTCCTGCGCGCCGAGGCCGAAAAGAAAGCCGGGCGGGTGAAGAGCTAGGCGCTCGCGACCGCCGACCGCGGTCGCGCCGTTTCGGACTCGGCGAGGAGCCGGCGCACACCCGCGACGTCGAGGGTCACGTCACTCGAGGAGTACTCGGTGTCACGCGCGGGCGGGCCTGCCGCGCCGAGCTCCGGCAGCACCGGGCGGATGACGTAGTAGTCGCCGCGCTGGATGGTCCGGAAGACCTCCTCCTCGGAGATGAGGATCTCGTGCACCTTCTCGCCCGGCCGCACGCCGATGATCTCGATTGCGATCTTCTGGTCGCCGATCAGCGCCTTCGCGACATCTATGACCGATGCCGACGGTGCGCGAGGGATGTACGTGTCTCCCGCCTCGCCGGTCACGAGGGCCGCGAAGATCGTGTCGACGGCGCGGTCGAGAGTCAGGAGGAAGCGCGTCATGCGAGCCATCGTCACGGTGACCGGTCCCCCCGTCCGGATCTGATCGAGGAAGAGCGGAATGACCGAGCCCCGCGACGAGATCACGTTCCCGTAGCGGACGCAGAGGAACTTAGTGCGGTGGCCGAGGTTGCCGTTCACGAAGATGCGCTCCTGCAGGGCCTTGGTCATGCCCATCACGTTGACGGGCTTGCACGCCTTGTCCGTGGAGATGGCAAGCGCGACCTCGACGTCGGCCCCGGGCGAAAGGATCGCGCGGACGACGTTGCTTGCGCCGAGGACATTCGTCTTCACGGCCTCGAGGGGCTCGTACTCGCACGAGGGCACCTGCTTCAACGCGGCGGCATGGAACACGAACTGGGCGTCGCGGACGGCGGCTGAGATCGAATCGTAGTCGCGCACGTCGCCGATCTTGAACTCGAGCACGCGCTTGTAGTCGCGATACGCCGCGTCTTCGGTCGGCACCCGCGGGCGGTTCCACTCCGCCCGCATCTCGTGCTGCTTGGCCTCGTCGCGGGAAAAGACCACGACCTTGGCCGGTTTTCCGAGCTCGCCCGAAAGAAGTCGACGCACGAGCGTGCGGCCGAGAGAACCCGTGCCACCCGTGACCAGGACGCGTTTACCGTCGAGCACTGGCGATTCCTTCATACATCCTCGCTTCTTCGACGAGCTCGCTCACCATGTCGCGCCAATTCGGCCGCCGGAAGCCGGTCCCCGACCAGAACCGATCCGAGACCAAACTCCGGTCGGACACCACGGCGTCGTCTCGTTCGATCTTCGTCCTGGTCCCGAATGCTTCATTGAGCCAGACGAGCAGCTGGTACTTCGAGATCGCAGGGCCGGAGAGGTGGAAGACCCCGGAAAGGCTCGGCGTCTCCCGGATCAGCCGCGCGACTGTCTGCGAGAGGAAGGTCGTCGTCACGCCACTCCACGTCACGCGTGCGAATCCCTGGACGCGACCGCCGGCCTGACTGAGGAACCACTCGAGCAGGCCCGTCATGTTCTCGAGCTCTCGCCCGATGATGGAGGTCCGGATGGTCAGAGCGCCCGGACCGTCGACTTCGCCCAGCAGCTTCGAGCGTCCATAGAGATCGACCGGGTCCGGCGTGTCCTGCTCCAGGTACTCGCCGCGCCGGCCCGAGAAGACGCAGTCGGTGCTGAAGTGCACGAGACGCGCGCCCGCGGCGGCGCAGAGCTTCGCGAGGCGATGCGGGAACAGGGAGTTGACCGAGATGCTGAGGACCGGATCGGTCGCGGTCGACCGCTGCTTGACGATACCGATCGCGTTCACGACGACGTCGGGCCGCGCTCGCGCGACGGCATCCGAGACCGACTCGAACTCGAGAGCATCCACGTTGGCGATCGGCTCGGTCCGCCCGTAGAACTGGGCGAGATCCGGACTGGCCCCACGGAACGTCGCGAACGTGACCGAGTCCGCGGAGAGCACCTGGCAGAGCTTGTGGCCGAGCATCCCCGATCCACCGAGAACGAGGACGCGCCGATCGCGGGCGGACCGCTCGGCGCCTACGGCCGTCTCACTTGGGCGTGGTCGGCGGTGACCAGGCGGACGCTCGCGTGGACCGGTTCGGTCGGCACGTTCTGGATGTCGAGCGTCAGCGCCTGGAGGAGGAGCTGGACGCCGACGATGATCGGGAGGACCGCGATCATGACCGTTCCTGTCGTCGCCGCGACTCCGGCCTGCGCCGCGAGGGCCCAGTGCCACACGCCCCAGATCGTGCCGAATAGCCCGAGGAAAAGCCCGAAGACCAGGTAAAGAGAGACGGCGGTGAAGTCGCGAACGAAATATTGAAGAATGATCCGGCGCACGAAGCCGCGCAAGAGTCGCCACGGGAACTGCAAGGCCGCGCGGGATTCCGATAGCTGGCTTGTC
>VBGU01000245.1 GCA_005881085.1 Chloroflexota bacterium
CTGATCGACACGCAGCCGAAGCCGCTGCCCCCTGCAATGGCGGAGCGTCTCGCTGCCCGCATCCCGAACCTGCCGCTCGCGCGGCCAGGACGACCCGACGAGGTCGCGCAGCTCGTGCTTTTCCTCGCCTCGGACGCGTCGAGCTATATCAGCGGGGCGGTTATCAGCATCGACGGTGCGAGCAGCGCGGGAAGCCGTTTTGGGGGCGTGGTCGTGGACGACGACACTCGCTACGACTGGGTGACCGGGCGCACGCGCGCCTAAGTTGGGATGCCCGAACCACTCGTCGTGCTGATCGCCGCGCCCTTCGAGCCCGAGCACGTCGAACGGATCCGCGCCGTCGACCCACGGATCGAACTACTTCACGACCCCGCCCTGCTGCCTCGGCCGCGCTACGTCTCGGACCACGCCGGCGCGCCGACGACGCGAACGCCAGAGCAGGAGGCGCGTTTCCTCGAGATGCTCGGACGCGCCGAGGTCGTCCTCGATTTTCCGTCCGGGCACATCCGCGACCTCGCCGCCGTCGCGCCGCGCCTGCGCTGGTTGCAGTCGACGAGCGCCGGAATCGGCCAGATGGTGAAGCGCGTCGGTCTCGATCGCACGGACATCACGTTCACGACGGCGAGCGGTGTGCACGCGCGCCCGCTCGCGGACTTCTGCCTGATGGCCATGCTCATGTTCGCGAAGAACTACCAGTGGATGGAGCGCGACAAGAAGGCGAAGCGCTGGGAGCGCTACTGCGGTGAGGAGCTGACCGGGAAGACCCTCGCGATCGTCGGCGTCGGCCGCGTGGGCCAGGAGGTCGCCCGCCACGGCAAACGAATGGATATGCGCGTGACGGGAATCCGGCGCTCGGATGTCCCGGTCCCGGACGTCGACAAGGTCTTCGACCGCGCGGAGCTGCACACGATGCTGCGCGAGGCGGACTTCCTCGTGCTCGCCTTGCCGCATACACCGGAGACCGAGGGGATCATCGGAGAAAGGGAGCTCGCCCTGCTGAAGCCGAGCGCCGTTCTCATCAACATCGGCCGAGGGGCGCTCGTCGACGAGGACGCGCTGATCCGTGCCCTCCAGGAGAAGCGTCTGGCGGGTGCGGCCCTCGACGTGCTCCGTGAAGAGCCGCCGCCGCAGGACTCGCCGCTTTGGGACATGCCCAACGTGATCATCAGTCCGCACTCCGCGAGTACCGTCACGCAGGAGAACGCCCGGATCACTGAGATCTTTTGCGACAACCTTCGGCGCTATCTGAGCGGCCAATCCCTCCGCAACGTGCTGGACACGAAGAAGCTGTACTGACCGACGTTCTTCCTGGCGAACGGTGACCGCTCGCGCCCGAACTCGGTACCCTAGATGTGTGAAAGACGAAGTCCGCACGCTGCCCAAGCCGTATCACGACGCGATCGAGCACTGGCAGCGCCACAACTTCCCGGACTACCCGAAGCTCGCCGAAGAGTGGGATCGCTTCTTTCCTAAGGACGAGCCTTTCTGCCTCTGCGCCAAGATCGCGGAGGACATCCCGACCCAGATCGAGGTCGGCGAACGCAAGGGCGAGGCGAAGGCGCTCGCGCCGAGAGATCTGCCCGAGGAGGCCGCACAGCACCTCTTGATGCAGATCAAGGCGCAGGCGTCGACCGAGTTCGGCTCCATCCAGCAGCACCAGGGCACGCTCGCGCGGGCGCAGGAGCCGCAGGATCACGCGTGGGCCCTCCGCGTCATGGCCGAGGAGCTGCGCCACGGCTACCAGATGGTCCACCTTCTGGTGAGCGCCGACTGGTCGCCGGTCACGAGCACGAAGGCCGCCGACATGGTCGAAGAGATCCTGTCGATGCAGACTGGCTCGCACGTGCTCGCGGCGTTCAATCTCGAGTACGACAGCTTCCTCGACAACGTCGTGTTCGCCGCGTTCATCGATCGAGTGGGGAAGTACCAGCTCACGATGCAGAAGATCTCCGCCTACAAGCCGTACGCGTCGAGCATGCCGCCGATGCTGCGCGAGGAGGCCTTCCATCTCGCGGCCGGCGTCATCCCGCTGCGGCGCTGGGTCGAGGCGGCGGCGCGCGGAGACGGCTACATCACCATGCAGGACATCCAGAAGGCGATCGGAAAGTGGTTTGGTCGAGGCTTAGAGATGTTTGGCGACGAGCGGGGTGGCCAGACGAACGTCAAATACGGCCTGAAGGACATGGCGAACCGCGAAGCGCAGGACATGTATATCGACGAGCTCCAGCGGATGCTTGACGATCTAAATGAGCGCTACGTGCGCGCTCGTTTCCCGAGCGCCGGTCGTGACGAGTCGGAGAAACGATTTGCGCGAATCAAAGCGGGCGAGACGGTCGACGGCGTTCGACCGGAGGACCTGCTGCGGCTTCCCGACCGCCGCTTCTTCCGGCGGCGCGGCGAGTACGCGTACCAGATGGTCGGCACACGAGGCGAGACCTTCACCGATGTGGAGCAGTACATCGCGCACGTCCTCGCGAATCTACCCGAGGCGTACCGTGCGTCGATCGACACCAAGCACTGGGCCGATCTGCAGCGCAAGATCAGCCGCGGTGAGATGCCTCTCAAAGAAGCCATCAGCTCGATGCCCCGGCTCGCGCGCATGGGCGGCGGCTGCCCCTGCGCGAAGTCGGTCCGCTGGATCCAGGAGTCCGCCGCCAACTAGCGTTTCGACGGGAGGTCGGACGTAAAGTTCACACACACCGCCATGGTCGCGGCGCCCAAGGACAAGGTTTGGGCACGGCTCATGGATATCCCCGCGGCGGCGCGCTGCGTGCCGGGCGTCGCTTCTGTCCGCCCCAACGGCAAGGAGCGATACCAGGGGACGCTCGCCGTGCAGATAGGTCCGGTCCGCCTGGTGCTCGACGGCGACTTCGCGATCATCGCCCGAGACGAGGCCGCGGGGACCGCCTCGATCCGTGCGGACGCGAAGGACTCGCGCGTCGGCGGCGCGATCCGCGCCACCTTGGATCTCGCCCTCGTCGAGAAGGAAGCCGAGACGCAGTTGCGCATCGGCACGGATCTCACCGTCATGGGCCGGTTGGGCGAGTTCGGTCAGGCCTCCATCAAACGGAAGGCCGATCAGCTCATCCAGGACTTCGCCGAATGCCTCGCGCGTCAGGTCACGATGCGCTGATCGCGCCAGCCGGTCCGTTACTCAATCGCTATGCCTATAGGAACGTCATGAACGGAGCTGAAGGACTCACCGGAAGCTGCAGGGCCTGCGGAACGACGCTGGACCGCGCACTCGTGCGCGAGGTCCGGCACTTCGAAGAGACGCGCCTCCTCGAGGTAACGTGCGGCGGATGCGAGCGTCAGTTCCTCGCGATCCACGTCGAGGCTGTCGCAATCGACGCGCTGACGGTGGAGGACGTTGCGGAAGCGGCGGAGCAGCTTGCGTGTGCGCGGTCGCTGTCGGACCTCTTCGCACCCGGCGACCTCGATCTTCCGGACGCCGCCTGACGCGGCGACGCTACGTGGATCTCGTCCGGCGATCCGATCGTGAGGCGATGGCGCGTTCGAGTGCGCCCTCGAGGTACACCGACTCGATCCCGGTCGCCCAGTACGCGAGCGCTTCGCGACTCGGCTGCGTCGTCTCGACCTGACTCCGCCGAACGATCCCGCGACCGCCGACCGGCGCGAACTCGAGCCAACCCTCCCATACGGTCCGACCCGCACGCCGCCGGCCCATAGCTCGCGCCGTGTACAAGTGGCCGTCCGCGTCTGCGATCTCGGTCGCGAATTCGTGAATGAGCTCGTCCATCGCGCTCCATGATCGCGGAACCCGTGCCAGTTACGGCGCCGTTACGAGAAGCCACTCCTGGGAGCGTGGAACCGCGGCTCGATCAGGGGTCTACCCTTAGGACACAGCAAACGCGGGGAGGAATACATGGCTGGAAACATCGTTCACTTCGAGATCAACGCCAAGGACGCAAACCGCGCGAAGCGCTTCTACACCTCGCTCTTCGGATGGAAGTACAAGGACTCGGAAGTCCCGGGTATCGAGTACTACGTGATCGACGGAGCGAACCCCGGCGGTGCGATCAACCCGATGCAAGGCGATCCCGGTCCGGTCGTCTACTTCGACACCGACGACATCGACGCGTCGATCGCCAAGGTCCGCGACCTCGGCGGGAAGTCCGACGACAAGATGGCCATCCCAGCCCAGGGCTGGTTTGCCCCCTGCGTCGACACCGAGGGCAACAAGTTCTCGCTCTTCCAGAACGATCCGAGCGTCACCGTGGAGACCGAGCAGCAGACCGCACGCGCGTAGAAGCCGCGAGGCCGCCGGTCACCGAGCCGCCAAGGCGCGCTCGTCGTACCGGCGGCCTCCCTCGTCCGTCTCGACCGGCACGCGCCGGCTAGCGATACTCCCGCCGTGACACCGACGGACGAGGCTGCCCGGGAAGTCGAGGAGAGCCGCGAGAGCTATCGCGAATGGCTGAGCGGCCCGGAGTCTTTTCTGGCCGCGATCTCGCGCCACGAGCTTCCGGTCGGCCATTCCCTCCGCTTCGGCGCGAAGGGCGACGTGGAGCTCGCTGAGGCTGGCGCCGCGGTCACCATCGCGGCGACGGACGACGGCTTCCGCGTCGATGGGTTCAAGCGCGGCCCGGGGATCGTGCGGCTCGGCCGCTATCGATTGCGGCTTTCCCACCAAAATGCGCCCGCGGTCGTGATCATCGACCCCGACGCCAAACGGGAGCCCATCGCGCCGCGATGGTTTCCATACTCGCCGAGCCTTCGATTCATCCTCGCGCTCGAACCGGACCGCGAGAAGATCGCGCTCGAGTCGACGCGGGAGCGGGATCGGACGGCCGAGCGCGTTGGCTGGTTTACGTTCTCACTCGAAGGCACTGAGTGCCGCGTCGCCGCGACCCGTCTTCTCGAGCCCGGTGTTCCAGAGGATTCGCTGCAGATCTTCTTCAAGGACCGGACCAATGGCCGCGAGTCGTACCACATCGGACGCTACCTCGATCTCGACGCCCTCGACGACGGGGGCTATCTCGTCGACTTCAACCGTGCCTACAACCCGGCGTGCGCGTTCTCGCCCCACTACAACTGCCCGGTGCCCCCGCCCGAAAATCGGCTCGTGGTCGCTATCCGAGCGGGCGAGATGACGCCCGAGTCCTAGCTGGCACGCCGCCTGCGGCCCAAACCTTGGAGGTAGTGATGGAAACAAAACCCGACGACGTCCAGGAAGTCCAGGTTCCCAGCGAGCACGTCGCGGTCGTCGCGATGTTCCCAGATCGCGAAACGGCGGAGTCAGCGGTCGACGCGCTCCTCGAGCGCGGTTTCACCGACGACCAGATCTCGCTCGTAGCCCGCGGCGCCGCCACCGACGACAAAGGGAAATTCGTTCCCGGTGGTCTGATGGTCACCGTGAGCGCGAAGAACCGCGAGGACGAGGCTGAACGACTACTGCGCGAGCACGAAGCGCGGGACGTCACGACAAACAGGATCGGGGTGACCGGCAAGGTAGGCGAAGAGACTAGCTAGAACGGCCTCGCCCGCCCGCTCAGAAGTCTTGTGTCCGCTCTCTGAGGGTCATACGGCACTCTTTTCGAAGGTTTGCAGATGCACCGCTTCCTCGCGCCACCGCTTCTAGCGGTCGTCTTCAGCGTGTCCTTTCTTGGGACGCCGGCGATGGCCGATGGCCCCACGTCCACACCATCAGCGAGCCCTTCCGCGTCCCCGACGCCGGCGCGTTCGCCGTCGTCATCCCCGATGGCGACTCCTTCAACCTCGCCATCGCGTTCGCCGACCGACACGACCGCTGCGGCCAGCACCTCTCCGGCGGCGTCTCCCAGTCCGACACCCGATCCAGAGGCGGCGCGCGCGGAGGCCGAGGCAGCCCGGGCCCGTGACGCGGCGCTCCTCGCGAACGCGCGCTCGCTCGCGCAGGTGATCGAGGCTCAGGCGAGGGTCGCCCAGGACGAGCTCGCCGGCCTCGATCCGCAGATCGCGCAGGTCGCGAACGAGCTGGATGCGGTGAATGCCGATATCGCAGCCTTGCAGGCCAAGTCCGACGCTCGCCGGACGCTGCACGACCGCCTCGAGCGGGAGGCGTTCCGGCTCGCCGCGATGCCCACCGACAAGGTGCCGACGGATCTGGGCATAGAGCAGCGGGAAGCGCTCGATGACCTTCTCTCGCTGCAGAGCGGATTGCTCGCCGCGCAAACCAAGCTCACGGAGCGCGCCGATCTCCTCGCCACGCTGAAGGGTTCGGTCGGGGCGAAGCAGGCGCAGCTCGCGCGGCTGCGCGATCGGGCGCGGTCGCTCGCCGCCGCGGCAGCGGCCGGGGACACGGAGGGGAAGGCGGCGCAGGTCGCGGTCCTGACCGCCCTTGCGCAGGACGCCACCAACGCGCAGACCGCGCTCGCACAGCTCGTCGCGTCGGCGATGGTCCGCGACGGTGACGCCGGCGCATGGTCCCTGCCCGTTCGCGGAGTGCTCACCCAGCCGTTCGGCCCCACGTCATTCGAGCTCGAGCCGCCCGCGACGTACGGCGGCGCGTCGTACGCGCACTTCCACGCCGCGATCGACATCGCGGCGCCCCTGGGAACGCCCGTGACCGCGGCGAGCGACGGTGTGGTCGCGTTCGTCGGTCATCTTCCTGACGGCGCGATGATCGTGCTCATCGCGCATCCAGGCGGCTACGTCTCGGAGTACGCGCACCT
>VBGU01000246.1 GCA_005881085.1 Chloroflexota bacterium
TTCGACAAGAAGGTCCTGCAGCGGATCGCCGACGCGACCCGCGCCGCCTCGTACGACGCATCCGACCAATCGTCCATCGGACGGGTGTTCAAGGAGGTCGTGTCGAACTTCTGATGAACGCAAAGATGTTCGTCCCCGATCGAGCGACGCTCGCCCTGGCTATAGCGGTTGGAGCCGCATATCTCGTGCTCGGTGCGCCGCTGGCCCTCGCGCTCCTTACCGCGGTCCTCGTATGCGTTGTCCGAGGACTGCTCGAGGCGGCGCTCTCGTACCGGCGTACGCCTCGGCCGATCCCGGGGACGCCGGAGGCACTCTGGGTCATCCGCGCGGAGGCCGCGGTCGCCGCGATCCGCCGGCTGCGAGCGAGCGCGGGATCGGGCGCGGTCGCCTATCGCTGCAGTGTCATCGCGAAGCAGGCGTCCGACGCGGTCGTGATCCTCCGGCGTCTCGCGTACCAATCGGGCCTCGTCTCGCGCCTCGCGGGGAGCACCGATCTGGCCGAGATCCGAAGGACCGACGCGTCACTGCGTCATCAGCTCGGCGTGCTGAGCGATGGCCCGGCCCGTCAGCAAAACGAGTACGCGCTCCGCTCGCTCAGCGCCCGCCTCGAGGCGGGGGAGCGGCTCGAGGCGACGCAGCGCGAGCTCATCGGCCGCATCGAGGCCGCGGCGCTCGGGCTCGAAGGCCTGGTCGCGCGCGTCGCCGAGATCGTCGCACTGAGCGAATTCGGATCCGGTCTCGCCGCGCCGCAGGTCGACGAGCTCGCGGCGGAGCTCGACACGCTCAGGGCCGCACTCGTCGAGACAGAGGACTTAGGTCGACACGCACTCAGCGATCGAACAGAAATAGGAAGGTGAAGGAAATGTTCCGACTCATCAAGCGCACCTGGCACTACGCGGTCGCGTTCCTTTCCGGAACGCTCGACACGTTCGCCGATCCGCGAGTGCAGATCGAGCAGGCGATCGAAGACGCCAAGCGACAACACGCCGCACTCAGCGAGCAGGCCGCCGCGGTCATCGGAAACCAGCGCGAGCTTCAGCTCAAGCTCACGCGCACGATCACCGAGCTCGAAAGGCTCCGTGCTTCGGCTACCCAGGCACTCGTCCTGGCCGAAGATGCTCGGACGAAGGGCGACACGGAAAAGGCCGCCGCCCACGAGCGCACGGCCCGGCTCTTCGCGATGCAGCTCGCGACGGTGGAATCGTCCGCCGCCGACCTGCACGAGCTTCACGAGCGCGCGGCTGCCGCGGCGAAGGCGGCGAAGGGCGCCGTGGAGCACAACGCCTACCTCGTGCAGAGGCAGCTCGCGGAGCGATCGAAGCTCCTCACAGAGCTTGAAGCCGCGAAGATGCAGGAGCGTGTCGCCAACGCTCTGCAGCGGATCGGCACCTTCGCGCCGGCGACCGACGTCCCGAGCCTCCAGGAGATCCGTGACCGGATCGACCGGCGGATCGCCCGGGCGTCGGGCCGGTACGAGATCGCGAACGAGGGCGTCGAGGCGCGCATCCTCGACGTCGAGCACGCGCTCGCGGACGCCCGCGGCGACGAGCTTCTCGAAGAGATCCGACAAAAGGTGCTCGTACGTCCGAACGAAAATTCAGGGGGGAAGAAATGATCAGGCTAGGTCTCGCGCACACGTCCGTCATCGCGCTCTTGCTCGGCCTCATGCTCTTCGGACCTGTCGGCGGCGCCGCCGCGGTCGATCTTCAGCCGACCACGATCATCTATCTGCCCAACATCGTGAAGATGCTCGGCGGCGCGGACGGCTGGAACACTCCGTTCATCGTCCAAAACGTCGGCGCTGTACCGACCGACGTGACCTTCGAGTTCTACCGCTTCTCCGACGGCGGGCTCGCAAGGACGAGAACGGTCACCGCTCTCGCTCCGGGCACGTCCGTCTTCGACAGTCCGAACCATGATGAAGAGCTCGCCGCCGAAGGGCAGTACTCCGTGGTCATCAAGTCGTTCGGTTCGCAGATCGTCGCCGTGGTTAACGAACATCAACACGAGGCTGACCCGCTACGTCAGGAGGCGCTTTCATACGATGGCCTGAGCTCGGGTTCGACGAAAGTCTTCTTGCCGCGCGTCGCGGCCGTCGCCCTCGGCTGGTACTGCACGGTCATCGCGCAAAACCTCGGTTCGTCGTTCGCGGCGGTGGTCGCGGACTTCCGGAGCTTCGACGGAACGAAGACCGCTCAACTCACCCGTGCGATCCCGCCCCGAGGTTCTAAGTTCATCGATCCGCGGTTCGAGACGGCGCTGACGGCGGGGACGGAATATTCGGTCGTCATGACATCGACGCAGCCGATCGGTGTTGTTGTGAACTGCCACGCTGAAGGCCCGCGCGGGTCACGCTCATACAGCTACGACGGCGTCCTCGCGAGCAGCGAGGTGACGTCGTTCGGCCCGTACGTCGCGACGAACGTCAGCCAGCGCAGCCGGATCCTGGTCCAGAACCAGGGGACGACCGCGGCACATCCGGTCATGTCCCTCTACCCATTGGGGAGCTCCACGCACGTGACGATTGACGGCCCCACGGCGCTCCAGCCCGGTGCCGTGTGGGAGTACGACGCCTCGCCCGCGCCGGGACTGGAGGCGGAGAGGACGGTCGTGGTCGAGGGCGGTCAGTTCGCACTGTTGGTCGAGATCCTCGGCACCGCGAACGCGATGGCGTACACGGGCAACACCGAGTGGGCCACGCGGCTCTATCTCCCGAACATCACAAAGACCCTTGGCGGGCCGACCGGCTGGACGACACCGTTCGTTCTGCAGTCGCAGGGCGCATTCGTCGCGACGGTGCGCTGGTACCGCATGTCCGACGGAGTGCTCGTCTACACACAGAAGCCGGTCTTCGGATTGCTCCTGCGAAGAGGCGGTTACAAGATCGACCCGCGGTCGTTCCCCCAGCTCGCGGATAACACCCAATACGCAGTCGTCATCGAATCGAGCGCGGGCGGTGTGGGAGCCGTCGTGCTCGAGACCAACGAACGCGGCGGAGATTCCGCGATGGCGTACGAGGCGATGACACCGGCGCCGACGGCGGCGTTCGGGACCTCGAACTGCACTCCCTCCGCCGCGGGTGCCGGTTCCGGCGTTCGTTGCCGGATGTATGGCTTCACGCCCGGTGCGAGCCCGGTCATGTTGACGGTCCAGCGGACTGGGAGCACTACGGTCAACCAGACGGTCACGGACGAGCCGATAGCCTCCGACGGAAGCTGGAATCTCACCGTCAACACGGCGAATGCGGGTTTGACGACCGTGACGGTGGCAGCCGGAGGCGTGACTCGCACGGCGACGTTCACCACGTCAGCACCAACGTTCTCTGTGCAGATCACCCAGTCGACGAACGGAGCCCTGGTGGCACGCACCAAGCCTGGCTCGACCTGCATCGCGTGGGCGTTCCTTCCGAACAAGACCTACTCGCAGGCGGATAACCTGTGGTTGGCCAACTCGGCCGATGCGTCAGGGGTCGTGAGATGGGACTACCCGCAGGACTCCGTCCCCGGGACAGGTGAGCAGGTGGTCCGCTGCACCTTCGACGCCGAGACGCACCAGGACTTCAGGTCGTACACGTTGCCCTGAAACCACACGCCATCACTGGGAGAAGGCCGGCTCGCCGAGGGCCGGCCCTTTCCCTTTTCACAACCAAATCAGCACCCACCGGCAACCGACCCGGCGGCTACAGTCGAGGCGCACGCTTCCTGATATCCGCATGTGAGGGAGTCAATGGGCGTTTACCGAGCC
>VBGU01000247.1 GCA_005881085.1 Chloroflexota bacterium
GAGCTCCGCCCCACCCACCGTGAGGAGCGCGAGGCGTTTCAGCCCGCGATCGCTGCCAACGAACTGCGCGACGAAGTCGTCGGCCGGCCGAGCGAGGAGCTCCCCAGGCGGCGCGAATTGCACGAGCTTGCCGGCGCGCATGATCGCGACGCGGTCGCCGAGCTTGATCGCCTCGTCGATGTCGTGCGTCACGAAGATCACGGTGATTCCTTGTGCCCGCTGCAGCTGGAGGAACTCGTTCTGGAGCCGCTCGCGGACGATCGGATCGACCGCGCCGAACGGCTCGTCCATCAGCATGAGCGGCGGCTCGGCAGCCATCGCGCGCGCGACGCCGACGCGCTGCCGCTCGCCGCCCGAAAGCTGCGCCGGATACCGGTCGCGCATGCGCGATGGATCGAAGCCGATGAGCGAGAGGAGCTCGTCGACGCGGGCTCGAACGCGCGCGGGAGGCCAGCCGAGAAGCTCCGGGACGGTCGCCACGTTCTCGCCGATGGTTCGGTGCGGGAAGAGGCCGACCTGCTGGATGACGTAGCCGATCCGCCTGCGGAGCTGGGTCGGATCCTCCGTAAGGACGTTCTGCCCATCGATGAGGATCTCCCCCGACGTCGGCTCGATGAGTCTGTTCACCATCCGAAGCGACGTCGTCTTGCCGCAGCCCGACGGCCCGATCAGCACGGTGATGCGGCCGGCGGGGGCGGTGAGGCTGAGGTGGTCGACCGCGACGGTGTCGCCGTAGCGCTTGGTGACCTCGCGCAGCTCGACCGTCGCGCCACGACGTTCGGCCATTCAGCAAGGATAGGGACGAGACGAGGCTCGTATCGTCCGCGTGATGAACCGACCGCCGACCGCCGTCCTCGCCGTGTTCGTGGCTGTCGTCCTGATCGGTGGAACGAACTTCGTCGCCGTCCGCTTCAGCAACCGCGAGCTTCCGCCCTTCTGGGGCGCAGGGCTGCGCTTCGCGATCGCAGGCGCGCTCCTCGTCGGCTTCGCTGCGTGGAGGCGTATTCCGCTTCCGCTCGGATCCGCGTTACCGGGCGTCGCGCTCCTTGGCGTACTCAACTTCGGCGTTGCGTACGCGCTCGCGTACTGGGGGCTACTGGAAGCGCCGTCGGCGATGGCCGCGACGTTCGTCGCGCTCGTGCCGCTCATGACGTTCTTCATGGCGACCGCGCTCGGAATGGAGCGTTTCCGCTGGAGTGGCGTCCTCGGTGGAGCCATCGCCGTAGCAGGCGTGGCGCTCGTCTTCGTCGATCAGCTCCGCGCGACCGTTCCTCCGGCCGCACTCGCGGCACTCTTCCTTCAGGCGGTAGCCGTCGCGGTCTCCACGGTCCTACTCAAGCGCCTGCCGCGGGCAGATCCGATCGGCACGAACGCCGTCGCGATGCTGTGTGGGGCTTCGTTGCTCTTCGTCATTGCCTTCGTCGCTCGCGAGACTCCGGGGCTACCGTCGCGTCCCGAGGTCTGGGCGGCCTTCTTGTACCTCGTAACTCTTGGTGGCATCGGCCTCTTCATCGGCATCGTGTTCATCGTGCTGCGCTGGACCGCTTCGGCAAGCGCGTACGTGACAGTCCTCTTCCCCGTCGTGACCGTGGCGGTCGGCGCGATTCTTGCCGGCGAGCTCGTGAGCTTGCAGTTCGTCGCTGGTGCGTCTCTCGTCATGATCGGAACGTACGTCGGTGCATTCGTTGGGGCGGCGGCCCGCGTGGGGCCGGGCAACACGGCGCGAGCGAACCTACTATCGGGCGCGAGTTCTGAGGGGAGTACGTGATTGGCGATCGCTGAAAAGAAGGACCTCTACACGTTTCCTCCCGCGCCCGACGCTACGTCGCCCGAGTGGCCGGGCACGCCGATCGGCGCGAAGAACACGATCACTCGCACAAAGGGACGAACCCTCGTCCATGACAAGACCGTCGACGCTAAGACGGGCCTCTTCAAGCGGCTGCTCGCGAACGCGTTCGAGCACGTCGCCACCGCGAAGGAGACGACCTACTCGCACGACGTGGTGATCCACGGCCTGCGCGTGCGCGCGATCACGAACAGCGAGCACCTCATCGGTTACTGGAAGGACAACTGGTACGGCGTCGACGAGTGGCAGCGGATCACCGGACAGAAGCCTGCGGATAGTCCCGACGTCGTCGTTGTCGCGCTTGGCCGCGTGCCGAGCGAGGCCGAGGCCGCGTACTACTCGCGGCAGAACGACGCGGTCATCTTCTTCAACACGAGCTATTACGGCCAGCTCAAGTCGTGGGTGCTCGGCGCCGTCGGCCGAAAGCTCGCCGTCGAGTACGGCATCCACTCGATCCACGGCGCCGTCGTGACGAAGGACGGCAAGGGCATCCTCTATATCGCGCCGACCGGCACAGGGAAGTCCACTTCTACGTACGGCGTGATGGAGTTCCCCGGCACGCGCTTTCACTCCGACGACTGGGTCTACGTCCGCTACGCGTACCGCACCAAGGACGGCAAGGTCTTCTCGCCGGCGCGGATCCTCGACGGCGGCGAAGAGGTCGCGAAGGGTTACCAGACCTACGCCTGGCTCGAGGATCATCGCTCGAGCGACGCGACGGTCATCGGGCGCGGGCTCGACGACCGCGAGGTCACGGCGAGCGCGCGCGAGCTCGACGTCGGTCACCCGGAGGCCTACGCATACACGAGCGAGAAGGTCTTCTACCTGCGCTCGAACCTGGTCGAGAACTTCCCGCAGGCCGCGTTCGACATGGTCCGGTCGCGCCTCGAGAACGCGCCCGACGTGACGGGGGAGTTCATGACGGCGAACAAGGCGACGATCGACGCGGTCGCCGCGAAGCTCGCCGGGATGAAGAAGCCGCCGTTCGACACGATGGACGAGAACACCCTTCGCAACATGGTCGGGCGCTTCTTCGCATTCGAGAACACGCGCGCGATGCTCGACATCACCACCGTGTTTCCGAAGGAGCGCGTCTTCACGAATCCCATGGAGCCCGCCCGCATCCACGCGGTCATGCTTATCAAGCGCAACTTCGACGAGGACGTCGTCATCGAGCGCCTCTCCATCGACAAGTTCATGGCGCGACTTCTGGTCGGGCGCACGCCGGCCGGCACGAAGGAGATCGTCTACAACTCGTACCGCGCCGTTGACGACAAAAGCGAGCGCGCCTGGATCGACACGATCGAGGCCAAAGGCGTCGAGCGGATGTGGTCTGAGTACCAGAAGGCAAAGGACAAGCCGGAAACGCTGAACGAAGAGATGGAGATGTTCAGGATGCTCTTCACGTCGGCCGCCGCTTACGACCTGAACACGATCCTCCAAAAGGACAAGGCCGTGACCTCGAAGATGGACGCGGTCCACAACACCATGCGCGTCATCGTGAAGGCGCTCGACAACACGAAAGACACGTTCCGTTACGGGATAGACGAGTACCGAAAACTGCTCGACTGAGCGACCAAGCGAGGATTAGCCTCGCTTACCAATGGGACCTTTCGATCGCTTTAACGACCGCGCCAAGCGCGTGCTCGCCCTCGCCCAGGACGAGGCGATCCGCTTCAATCACAACTACATCGGGGTCGAGCACCTCCTGCTCGGGCTGATCCGCGAAGGCGAGGGCGTCGCCGCGCGGGCGCTCAACTCGCTCGGCGTCGATCTCTCCAAGGCGCGGACCTCGGTGGAGTTCTTGATGGGGCGCGGTGACTCCACGACGTCGCCGAGCGAGATCACGCTGTCCCCGCGCACCAAGAAGGTGATCGAGCTCGCGATCGACGAGGCGCGCAAGCTCGGCCACGGCCACGTCGGCACCGAGCACCTGCTTCTCGGGATCGTGCGTGAGGGAGGGCACATCGGCGCCGGAGAGGTCCGTCACCAGGTGATCGCCGGTCTCGGTCAGCAGGGCACGGACATGGCCGGCGCGCGCGAGGCGGGGATCGCGACGCCGGCTGGCGCCGCCGTCATCGCGAGCTCCTATCCAACCGGCCCGCTCGATCGTCTCGACGGCGCCGGCAAGAGGGCGCTCGCCCGCGCGTATTGGGAAGCGGGTAGAGCCAATGAGAAGGACATCGCGCCGGATCACCTCTTGCTCGGCCTCATCGCGAACGACGAAGTTTGGGTCCACCGCTTCCTGACCGAGCTCGGTGTGGAGCCCGTGGCTATCGTCTCGTGCATCGAGACTGCGTGGCCGGCGCGGCAGGCGCCACGATCTGGCAGCGTTTCAGAGGCGGCCACACTCACCGAGGTATTCGCCCGAGCGTCATCGTTGGCCGCAGAACGCAACAGCGCGCTCATTCGGTCGGAGCACCTACTGCTCGCGGTCGCCAGCAGCCAAGGGATCGCGGCGACCGCGCTGGAATCGGTCGGCGCGACGCCGAAACGCATTCGCGAAATTCTCGACAGGATGAGTGGATGAACATCAACATTTTCGACAGCGCGATCATCATCGCGGCGGTCGCCGGCGGCATCACCGGCGCGCTCGTCGCGCTCGTGGTCTCTCTCGGGGTGATCCGCGCGCAGCGCCACCTCGGCGGAACGTCTGTGGGCGCACCTCACCCCAGCACCGAATGGCGCACTCCCTCTGGCCCACTGGCACGGCATCTGGCGCACACGGAGCCTGCCGCCACCCCGGTCCAGACCGACGAGGCAGCGCGCCCGCCGCAGTAGCGGGTGGATCTCGGCTCGGTCGCGGTCATCGCGCTTGTCGCCGGCCTCGCCGGCGGAGCCGTTGGCGCCGCGCTCGTCGGTACGGTCGAAGGGATGCTGCGGCAGCGGCAGATAGCCCGAGGGTCCGTGACCTACCCGAGTCTCGCGGCGTTCCGCTCAACACGGACCTATCGGGCGATGGACCAACCTCAGGGAGACCCGCCGTTCAATGACTTCAACGACCGTGCGAAACGCGTGCTCGCGCTCGCGCAGGACGAGGCGCAACGCTTCAACCATTCGTATATCGGCCCGGAGCATCTGCTTCTGGGACTCTCCCGCGAGGCCGATGGCGTCGCGGCACGCACACTCGAGTCACTCGGAGCAACTTTGCTGAAGCTGCGAGGGGCTGCGGAGTCGGTGATCGGCCGGGGTGAGACTGCGGTTGGAAGCATCGGCTTCTCGGAAACGACCAAGTCTGTTATCAGCAAAGCACGGTACGAAGCGCGCAAGCTCGGGCACTCACACATCGGGACCGAACATCTCCTACTCGGCCTCGTACGCGGGGGTGGGATCCCCATGGCGCTTCTCCGCGCACTCGAAATCGAGCCCGACCGAGTTCGCGATGAGGTCATCGCCGCAATGGGCGAACCGCACCCAGAGCCCACTTTGGACCAC
>VBGU01000248.1 GCA_005881085.1 Chloroflexota bacterium
GACCCCAGAGCCGACGCCTCGCCCGACGCCGCGTCCCGTCGCGGCGCTCGCGAATTCCGCGACCCGGTCGGCTGAGCTCCACATGCTTGAGCTCATCAACGCATCGCGCGCGCTCGGCGGTCTGGTGCCGCTCGCGATGGAGATTGGCGTCGCGGACACGGCACGCGCGCACAGCGCCGCCGAAGCGCAGGTTCGTTACGTGTATCACGATGGCCTCGACGGGACCGCGAGCTCG
>VBGU01000249.1 GCA_005881085.1 Chloroflexota bacterium
GTTGGCGTCGGCGCGGTGAACGGACCGGACGCGATGTACATGACGATGGTGTTCTGCCGCTAGCACAGCGACGCTCTGATAGCGTTCGCAGTCGATGGAATACCGCAAGGTCACGCTGCCGAACGGGCTGCGGATCCTCGTGGGGGAGATGCCGGAGACGCGCTCGGTATCTCTCTTCGTGTACGTCGGGGTTGGATCGCGCATCGAGACGAAGGACGATGCCGGCACGAGCCACTTCCTCGAGCACATGGTCTTCAAGGGGAGCGCCAAGCGCCCGACCGCGGCCGACATCAGCCAGGTCATCGAGAGCAAGGGCGGCGTGGTCAACGCGTCGACCGACAAAGAGGTCACCGTCTTCTGGTCGCGCCTGCCGGCGCGCCATTACCTCGTCGCGCTGGACGTCATCGCCGACCTGATCCGCGCGCCGATGCTCCGCCCGAAGGATGTCGAGTCGGAGCGCAACGTCATAGTCGAAGAGCTCCGCATGTATCGGGACCAGCCGCAGGACCGCGTACACACGCTGGTCGACGAGCTCCTCTATCCGCGACACCCGCTCGGCTGGGAAGTGGCTGGACGCGAGGAGGTGGTGCTGGGGATGACGGCGGATCATCTCCGTGCGTTCATGCAGCGCGGCTACGCGCCGTCGCGGACCGTGGTCGCGCTCGCCGGCCCGCTACGGGCGGATGAAGCGATCGCCGCGGTCGACGAGGCTCTTGGCGGTCTCGCTCCGCGTGAGGTGGTGAAGTCAAAGCCGGCCCCGCGCTCCGGGAGATCGCATTCGAAGCTGCTCGGCAAGCGGGCCGAACAGACCAACCTCTGCGTGGGCTGGCGGGCCGTACACACGACCCATCCCGACAGGTACCCCCTCGACATTCTGAACGCGGTCCTCGGCGAGGGCATGTCGAGCCGGCTCTTTCTCGAGCTGCGTGAGAAGCGCGGCCTCGCGTACGACGTGCACAGCTACCGTGCGAACTACTCCGACGCGGGCCACCTCGTCGTATATGCCGGGTTTGCGCCGCAGAACGGCGCCGAGGTGTTCAAGGCGATCATGCATGAGGTGGAGCGGCTCCGCGACGAGCTCGTGCCGGACGTGGAGATCGAGCGCGTGCGCGACTTTGCGAAGGGCCGTATCGAGCTTCAGCTCGAGGACACCCGCGGCGTGTCGGGATGGCTCGCGGGGCAAGAGCTCTTCCTCGGGCGTGTGCGTTCGGTCGAGGAGGTCTCCGCGCTCATCGACGGCGTCACGACCGCGGACATGCAACGCGTCGCGCGCGAATACCTGCGTCCCGAGCTCGCCTACGTCGCCGCCATCGGACCCCGCGCGTCGCTCGCCGCGATCGCGCCGTCGGCCGCCGAAGACGTCGCGGTCGTGATTGCGTCATGAGCGCCGAGCGCACGCTCGTCGTGCTAAAACCCGATGCGCTTCAGCGCGGCATCGCCTTCGAGATCCTCTCGCGCTTCGAGAAACGCGGACTGCGCTTCGTCGCGGTGCGTCTTTTGAAGGTGGACCGCACGATGGCCGAGAAGCACTACGCGGTGCACAAGGGGAAGTTCTTCTACAACGATCTCGTCGGGGTGATCACCGCGTCTCCCGTCGTCGCCGCCGTCCTCGAGGGCCCGAACGCGATCGCCGTCGTCCGCGCGATGGTCGGCTCGACTCGCCCCCACGAGGCCAGCGAGGGCTCGATCCGCGGCGATTACGCGCTGGTCGGTCTGCGCAATCTTGTCCATGCATCGGACGCGCCCGAGACCGCGGCATCCGAGATCAGGTTGTGGTTCCCAGACGGCATCGTCGAATACACCCGCGACATCGATCGCTGGATGTCAGAGGACAAAGCTCCCTCCTAGGTCTTCGCTCGCGAGCGGGTCCTGTCCCGAGCTCGGGGTCGCGCGCTCACCGCACCCTCCCCGCCTTTCGCGTCGTTCGCTCCGCTCACTCCGCGTGGCGGGTGCCCGGGGCACCCGCGGTTCGCGCACAACCCGCTCGCCCGTGCCACCCGCTCGCGGCGCAGACCTATAGCGGTCGCAGAGCTCTGAGAGCGAACGAGGCGATCGGACGGAGGAATCCGTCGGGTTGGATCCCGCCGATCAGGAGCGCGACGAAGATCACGGCGCCGACGATCCCGGCGACAGGCCGCGGCTCTATGAACCAACGCTCGACACCGCTCCCGAAGAGAGCGAGCAAGGCGCGCAGCTGGCCGACGATCAGGAGAAGCGTGGCGAGCACGAGCGCCGTGCCGGTGAGCGGCGCGAATTGGTAGGCGATCAGCTCCATGAAGAAGCGCCCGGGAAATCCGAGAAGCGGCGGCGCGCCGATCATCGCGAAGCCACCGACGACGAACGCGAGCGCGGCGAGCGGCGCCTTCCGCGCGATCGGGCGCTCCGGCGCGCTCCGGCGCTCGAGCGTTCCCGCCGCGAGCAGCTGACCCGAGGCCGATGCCCCGGTGACGATCACGCTCGCGAGCGCGCCGATGATGCCCGGTCCTGAGAGCGTCGCGATGCCGACGAGCGCGGCGCCGAGGTTCGAGATCACCGAGTAGACGACCAGACGGCGCAGATCCGGCGCGCCGGTCGCAAGGAACGCGCCGCCGACAGCCGACGTCAATCCGATGCCGTGCAAGAGGTCCTGCACCTTGACCACCTGCACGATCGCGGGCAGCAGGCCGGAGAGCGTGAGGATCTCGACGAATGCGATGAAGGTCGTCGGGACGAGGACGCCGAAATACAACGCGAGCGCGGACGGCGGTACCTCGCCCGCGAGGAGCGCCGCGTGGGTGTGGAAGGGGATGGCCGCAAGGAGGAGCGCGAACGCCACGACGAGCACGACCACCAGGAGCACGAACGTGTTCGCGGGCTGTTCGTGCGGGAGGCTCGCCGCGAGCGCGAGCGCGGCGATGCCTAAACATCCGCCCAGCGCGACGAAGCCGAAGTGACGGGTCGCCGCCTCGACCGAGCGATTGCGATGCACCTGGAAGGTGAACGAGCCGACGGGCACGAGAAGCCCGAGCACGAGGAGACCGAAGATCGCGAGGGGGGCGGTCAGGACGAGCACCCCGAGTGACGTCGCCCCCACCGCGAGCGCCGTCGGGAAGAAGTTGTAGGCGGGCTCGTCGAGCCACACGTAGAGAACCAGCAAGAACAGGGTCGCGAGGATCACGCCCGACGCGAGACGGCCCAGGCCGGTCGCGCGCAGCTCCAGATCCAGGAGCGTCCCGGTGACGTCGAGCGGACTCAGGACCAGAAGCACGACCGCGACGACGATGGCCGCGAGCGAGAAGGGACCGACGACATTGAGGCGCTTCCGCAGCACGAACGCTCCGCAGGCCGCGACGGCCAGTACGAGAGGCGCCGCCGCGATCGTCAATTCTCGCGCACCACGCGCTCGTTCACGATCAGGAATCCCCCGGCAAGCGCGATAACGACTTCGACCCAACCGAGCAAGAGAGAGAGGCCGAGCTGTGGCACGGTGAGAAGACGAACGAGGAGCTCGACGCCGGTGATCATGAGGATCGCTCCGAGCGATCCCCGGACCGGTGTTCGAGCGGTGACGAGGATCGCGACGCCCGAGGAAATAAGCCAGAACGCGGCGACCTGGGCGGTAACTCCGCTCGGGTCCTCGCCGATCAGCGGGACGGTGACCGTCTCGCTGGAGGCGGTGCGCAGCGTCGCGAAGCATGCCGCCGTCGCCGCGGCTGCGACGATCGTCGCGAGCCACAGCCGCCATCCCGGATCTTCGCCGTATGTCCGGTCGCGCGCGGCTACGTACAGGATCCCGCACGCCACGAGGGCTCCGCAACCTTCGACGGCGAGCTGGATCACGGTCAGCTGACCGGCGGTCACGACGTTGGCGGCGAGCGATACTCCGAGCAGCGCGACGGCCGAGTAGCGGAGCTGCCGTGAACCGTTGGCGGCGAGGGTCGCGAGCGCAACGATGCCGAGGGGGATCACTTAGCGCGTCGACCAGACCAATAACGCGACGATGAGCACCGCGGCGAGCCAGACGCCGGCGCGCTGCTCGAACACCGCGAACCCCGCCGAGGCCACGGTCACGGCGCGCTCGAGCGCTTTGAACGTCGCCACTCCGGTCGGCACGGGGTCGGCCGCCCACACGAACCGCTGCAGTCGCGTTGCGAAGACCTCGAGGTCCGGCAGAAGCGGCCGCAGCATGCGCGCCGCGATCACGAGGATCGTGGCCGCGACGACCGTGCCGACCGCGATCACCGGGTCGATCGGCTCGAGTGGCCGCCGGAGAAGGGTGAGGGCATCGGGTATTGGCAGCGACAGCAGGCTCGCGACGAGCGCCGTGCTGAAAAGCGCCGCTACGGCTGCCGCGATATCGAGATCCGACGGAGCCTCACCTTGCGCGAGACGTCGGCCGGCGTGCGCGAGCTCGAGAACGAGGACGACCATGACTATGAGGACGGCCGCCACCGCCGTTCCGGGATCCGCGGCGCTCGCCGCGCCCGTTGCCAGACCGATGATCCCGGTCACGGTCCAGACGCTCGTAGCCATGATCGCGATGTATGCGCGATGCGGCGGCATCCATACGCTCTCGAGAAGCGCGGCGAACGCCGCACTCACGAGGATGAAGAGGCCCGAGGCGAGCGCGATCGGCGTGCCCACCGCGAACGCGATCCACAGCGTCGCGAGCGTCACGTCGTGACGGGCGACTTCCCATTGCTCAGGCAGAGCAAGGGATACCGCGGCCGCATAAAGGACCGTGAGCGCCGCCGCCGCGAGCACGAAGTAGCTCCAGTGGACCTCATCCCACCCGGCCAGCACCGCGGCCGCGACGATTGTGATCACGATCCCGCGACGGGACGCACGTCCGCGCGCGCGAGCCCGGAACGCGAACGCGACCAGGACGAGGCCGAGCAAGACGAGTCGCGGAACGAGTCCAGTGACCGGAAGGCCGAGGGTCGAAAGGTCGATGCTCGCCACCCCGAGGACGCGAAGGAGCAAGATCGACGCGGCGACGCCGGCCGGCATCGCGAGGAGCCCGCGAAGTGGTTCGCGTTCCGCGGCGAGCAGCGCCTGCGCGGGTTGATAGCGCCAGGGCACGAACGGGTAGAGGCCCGCGAAGAGTCCCGCCCCCGCTGTCGCGGCAAGGATCGCGCCCGGGCTGACCGCCGATGGGGAGATCGCGTCGAAGGCGAGGGACGCGCCTCCCTGCCGCGCGATGAGGAGGGCCGCCACGACGAATCCCTGTATTCCGATCGCGAAATATCCGGCGATGCGCATCGCCGAAGGCGCGGGTGCGACGAGCAGCGTCGCGAACGCGCTGACCGCGGCGAGGACCGCGATCGCCACGGCCGCCGCGACGAGGTCCACCGTGACCACGACCGCGATGAAAGCGAAGCCGATCGCTAGCGCGAGGGCGGGAAGAAAACGCGGGGAGCTGGCCGACCGCGCGTTGGCGAGCAGCGCCGCCGCGACGTAGGCGAACCCCGCGGAGACCGCGACGGCGGCGAGGCCATCGAGCCGGTACGACGCTTGGATGGTCGGCCCACCGGCGGCCGACCACTCCCATAGAGCGCGACCCGCCGCGAGAGCCGGATCGGTAAGCTGGTAGAGAAGAAGGGGCGATATGGCTCCTAAAGCGGCGACCAAGAGGGCGGTCGGCACGCGCCATGCCTGTGCGATGCGTCGCGGGGCGACGAGCAGCGCGACCAGCGACAGAGTGATCGCGGCCGCGAACAAGGTGAATTCCGCTCGCACTATCACCCTGCGGTAAGGTAGCCGAGGTGGATCTAAGACTCCTCCCACAGCAGCAGCTCAAAGTCACGCCGAAACAGATCGCAGCGAACTACATCCTTCAACTTAGCTCGCTCGAGCTGCAGGACGTCATCAATCAAGAGCTTCAGGAAAATCCCGCCCTCGATCTCGAGGAGGTGCAGGCCTGCCCGTTGTGCGGCCAGCCCCTCGCCGGACGGGTCTGCTTGAACTGCTTCGGGACCGGCAAGGGTCCCTACAAGGGCAGCGAAGACATCGAGACCGAGCCCCTCGAAGGCACGAGCCTCATGCAGCGCGACGAGGAAGAGGACGAGCTCGATCCGATCGTCCGCGCGGAGGCCGAGCAGACCTTGGCGGAGTACCTCTCGTGGAACACACGAGTGCTGCTGCCCAAGCGCCTGCATCCTGTCGCCGAGTACATCATCGGTAACCTCAACGACTTCGGGTATCTCGAGATGCCGCTCGAGGAGGTCGCGAAGACGTTGAAGGTCTCCCTCGCCGACGCGGCCGAGGTCCTCAAGACCATTCAGGGCATCGAGCCCTGGGGCATCGGCGCTCGGGACACCCGCGAGTGCCTCCTCATCCAGATCGACCACCTTTCCGAGATCGGCGAGGAAGTGCCGGCAAATGTCCGCTCGATCGTTGCGGATCATCTCCGCGAGCTCGGCGAGCACAAGTTCGGTGACATCGCGCAGGCGCTTCGCATCTCGCGCGAGGACGTCCAGCAGGGCTGGGATTGGGTGAAACAGAGCCTCAATCCCTATCCGGCGCATGCTTTCGCCGCGGGGCCCGACGGGACGAGCATCGGGGGTCGTCAGGTCGCGCTCCGTCCGGACGTGATCATCGTCCGCAACGAGAAGGGCGATTTCGAAGTCGAGGTCATCGAGTCGCGGCGGTTTTCGCTGCGCGTCAACCCGGTGTACCGCCAGCTCGTCGGACAGCTCCAGGCCGCGCGGAGCGCGGGCGCAGCGGCACCGACGATGACCGACGACGAGCGGCAGCACATCAAGCAGTACGTCACGCGCGCGAAGTTCTTCATCGACAACATCAATCAGCGGCGCCAGACCATCGGCCGCATCACCGACGTGATCGTCGAGTGCCAGAAGGACTTCCTCGAGAAGGGCGTCCAGTCGTTGCGTCCCCTCACCCGCGCCGAGGTGGGGGAGCGCATCGGGATGCACGAATCGACCGTGAGCCGTGCCACGGCCGGCAAATTCGTTCTTCTCCCGGCCGGCGAGGTGATCCCGTTCTCGACCTTCTTCACGGCGTCGCTCGGGGTGAAGGACGTGATCAAGAACATCATCGAAGCCGAGGATCACACCCGGCCTTACTCGGACCAGGAGATCGTCGAAAAATTGCGAGAAGAGCACGGCATCCGTCTCGCGCGCCGCACCGTCGCCAAATATCGCGAGGAGCTGCAGATCCTTCCCGCTCGACTGCGAAAGCGCTAGTCCAATTCACACAGGCGCGCCGGCCGACGGGCTTGCGTGCTCGCGGGTCCCTCCCTCGACCGCGTAGGGTCTCGGGTCCCACTGCGCGCGCAAGCCCATCGTCCAGCGCGCCCAGTTGTCGCGGCTTGCTTTAGGCCCGAGCCGGTTTTCTCTTCGGGGAATTCGGTTTTGGTGGGGGCGCGCCAAGCGTTTTCGAGATCTCGTCGACTGATGCTGACTCGATGTGGTAGCCGAACGAGGTCCGGCGCACGCCGGGCAGCTCCTTGCCGCGCATGGCGTCGCGAAGGGCGTGCTCGCGCCAACCGATCTTCGCCGCGAGCTCGGCCGTCGTCAGCCAGTCGCGATCCTTGCTCTTGGCCTTTTCTGACGCGTCGGCCTTCGGCTGGGACTTCGATGCTTTTTGCGGTGGCACAAGTCGAACTCTAACCGGTTTGCGCCTGTCGGCAGGCTGTCCTAAAATGATGTCGAAGCGCTGCGGCCCCCTCCGTCGGGGCGGGCGCCTTTTTCTTGGCCTTTTCGCTTTGGGGGTCTCGTGAACGCATCGCCTCTTCTGTGGGTCGTGCCACTCTCTGGCGTCTTGGCAATCGCGGTCGCGGGCTATTTCGCCTATGACGTCCTGCGTTC